>NZ_VPAM01000005.1:0-186130 GCF_013419215.1 Acinetobacter sp. YH12096
CATGAAATACGGTATTCTGATGTGACAAAACCTGAATCCTGGTCGTTAAAGTGTTTGTTTGCACTCATATTTTAACTGTTAGGACTCAGGTTTTTTTATTTAAAGCAAACTATGGGACAGCAGTGACAAGGGTGTGCCTTTTTTTGTCCCTGTATTTAAATGGAAGATGCCTATGTCGGCTTTCTTAAAATTCACTCAATTTGTGCAGAAAACATTTGCGATTTGGGTGGTGCTGTTTGCAGCGCTCGCCATGTTTTTTCCCGATGTATTTGTTTGGTTAAAAGCATATATCCCATGGATGCTAGGCATCATTATGTTGGGTATGGGCATGACCATGACACTGCAAGATTTTAAAAGTGTATTGCAAAGCCCTAAAGCTGTGATGATCGGGGTTTTGGCACAGTTTATTGTGATGCCGGGATTGGCTTTTTTCTTGTGTAAATTATTACAACTGCCGACAGAGATCGCGATCGGGGTCATTCTTGTCGGTTGCTGTCCGGGTGGAACGGCTTCTAATGTCATCACCTATATGGCAAAAGGTAATACCGCATTATCTGTTGCCTGTACCTCTGTTTCGACATTACTCGCACCGGTTTTAACCCCTGCGATTTTCTATTTGCTGGCAAGCCAATGGATCGAAATTAATGCGGCATCGATGTTGGTTTCAATTTTACAAGTGGTTTTATTTCCGATCATTGTGGGGTTAATGATTCGAACTGTCTTTAAGCACCGAGTGGATGCCTATATACAGGTCATGCCATTGGTTTCTGTTGTGGCAATTGTAGCGATTGTGGCGGCCATCATTGCGGGTAGTCGAACACAGATTTTGCAATCAGGTTTACTGATTCTTGGGGTAGTGGCCTTACATAATGGCTTGGGCTATCTATTGGGTTTTTGGGCCAGCCGACTGTTTAAATTGCCCTATGCAGACTGTAAAGCAGTGTCGATTGAAGTTGGGATGCAAAACTCAGGTTTGGGTGTGGCATTGGCGGCGACCCATTTTGCCGCTTCACCTCTGACCGCTGTGCCGAGTGCGATTTTTAGTTTGTGGCACAATATTTCGGGTCCCGCACTGGCAACCTATTGGGCAGCACGGACGAGTGAGCCCAAAGCATTGGAACAAGACAAGCCTGTGCAATAAACAATTCAGTAAAATAGAGGGCAATGTCCCTCTTTTTTGATGTCGAAAATAAATTTTACGATTTGATGAACAGGGCTTTAGGGAATTGCATGCTTTTTTAATTGATTAATGCTATTTGTAACATAAGTGTCATATCCGCTGCCTAACATGCCGGCAAACACTTTAGATATAGACTGTTTCAAACAGCATTGAGAGGGTATGCAACATTTTCAGCATTCATCAGCGACCTATTATAATCGTGAATTGTCACTTTTAGATTTTAATCGGCGGGTCTTGGCTCAGGCACTCGATTCAAGTTTACCTTTACTTGAACGCTTGAATTTTCTCATCATTTTTTCACGCAATTTAGATGAATTCTTTGAAATTCGCATTGCGGGGCTGATGAAACAACGAGATTTGAATGCAATTGTACGGACGCCAGATGCCATTCCGACTGAAGTGGTCTTAGATGAACTTTCCCAAGTGATTCATGGCACAGTTGCACAGCAATACCAGACCCTTAATCATGCTGTATTGCCTGCATTACAAAGTGAAGGCATTCGCTTTATTCAATTTAAAGATATTTTAGAAAAACATCGGGCGTGGATTAGCCATTATTTTAGTAAAGAAGTACAACCAGTTTTAACACCGATTAGCTTAGATCCATCTCATCCGTTTCCACGCTTGGTCAATAAAAGCCTCAACTTTATTGTGAGCCTAGAAGGCAAAGATGCCTTTGGTCGTGCCATTGAAATGGCGATTGTTCCTGCGCCACGTTCGTTGCCGCGGTTAATCAAAATGCCCACCGAAGTTGAAGGCAGTGCAGAGACACAAATTTTCCTGACCGCCATTATTCAGCAACACATCAATGATTTATTTCCGGGGATGAAAGCGACGGGCTGTTATGCCTTTCGAGTGACACGCAATGCAGATTTGGTTTTGGCTGAGGATGTGGATGACTTGGCGGTGGCATTAAAAGATGAATTGTCTTCACGCCGTTTTGGTCGGGCAGTTCGTTTAGAAATTGAAGATGATTGTCCGCAAAGCATTATTGATTATTTGTTAGATGAATTTGATTTGAGTGAGCAGGAGCTCTATCGCATTGACGGCCCGATCAATTTATCGCGGCTCAGTACCAGTTTTAATCGGCTAGAACTGAAATATCCGTTCTATACACCAATTATTCCTAAAGTTTTTCGTAAACAAACCGCGATTTTTGATGTATTAAAAACACAAGATGTGTTGTTACATCATCCGTTTGACTCCTTTCAACCGGTTATTAACCTATTACGTGAAGCTGCAAAAGACCCTCAGGTTTTAGCCATTAAGCAGACGCTTTATCGCAGTGGGCCAGATTCGGACATCGTACAAGTTTTGGCGGAGGCGGCTCGCAACGGTAAGGAAGTAACCGCAGTTATAGAACTTCGGGCGCGGTTTGATGAAGAATCCAATATTACCGTGGCCAATATATTGCAAGAAGCTGGGGCTGTCGTGGTGTATGGCATTGTGGGCTATAAAACCCATGCCAAGATGATTCTGATTGTGCGCCGTGAAAATAATCAACTATTGCGCTACGCCCATTTGGGAACAGGTAATTACCACGCAGGCAATGCGCGGATGTATACCGATTATGGCCTGATGACGACGCATCCCGATATTTGCGAGGATGTGCATCGCATGTTTCAGGAACTGACAGGCATGGGCAAGATGGCGAAACTAAAAGCCTTACTGCATGCACCATTTACCCTGCATACCGAACTATTGAAACTGATTGAACAGGAAATTATTGCCGCGCAAGCGGGAAAATACGCACGAATTATTGTGAAGGTCAATGCACTCACGGAACCGCAACTGATTGCTGCTTTGTATCGTGCATCGCAAGCAGGGGTATCTGTAGATTTAATTATCCGTTCGATTTGTTGTTTGATTCCTCAGGTCAAAGGGATGTCTGAGAATATTCATGTGAGATCTATCGTCGGACGCTTCTTAGAGCATACTCGAGTGTATTATTTTGAGCATGCAGGCGAAAAACGATTGTACTGTGCCAGTGCCGATTGGATGGGACGTAACTTATTTTCACGGGTCGAAACCTGTTTTCCCATTTTAGAAAGCCGTTTGAAAAAACGCATTATGAAAGATTGTTTACTTAACTATTTGGAAGATAATCAAAATGCATGGGAAATGCAGTCGAATGGGCAATGGGAGAAAGTCGCGGTTGAAGCAGGTGCCGAGCCGCATAACGCGCAAAAATATTTGATTGCACAGAAAATTTCGACCGTTTAAGACAAAAAAATCCCGACTTAAGTCGGGATTTTTGATTTCGCTAAAACCTTTACGAGGCTTTTGCCTGTTTGGATTTTAAAATTTCAGTTCTGAAGTTTTGAGCCAATTCAGCGGCATCACTGTCCATCCCATTGAGCATAAATGCATGACGAGTGAGCACATTGGTCGGATTTGGCAAACTGACCAATTGGAAATGATCTGAAATCTCTTTGAGCAAAGTTGTCGGCACATGAATGGCACTTTCTTTAGCAACCAATTGTTGGACTAAACGTTCAGCCGCTTGCACAGAAGACAATTGCATGGCTTCGACAGAGCTTGAAATTGCACTACGGGTTTGTAAAACGAAACGTTTTTCTTCACGGTAGCGTTTATATAAAACATCTGAAAGCAATTGGAATACTGAGCTGATCATGGTGAGGCAACGCAGCGCATCTGGAGTGTCAGCGGTCATGCTGATGGTTGCGCCATGTTCATCAAACTTATGTACCGTACTGATGTCAGAACTGTTCAATTTATAATGTTGAACACAGAGTTCTGTGGTTTTATTTAAGAAAATTTGGCAGAGATTAAAATACGGCACAGACACGGTTTTGTTGACGCTATCGAGCAGCTGTTTCGGATCATAAAATTGAATATTTAATGCCAAGCTGTTGCTGTCGAGAACCACTGGTTTCATGTCTTTATGCTGTTTTGCTTTTGCTTGCGCATTTTGCTGCGCTTGAGCAATCGCCACAGCGGCATTATGTTTTTCTTGTTCTAAAGCCTGCGCTAGCGTTTGAATTTCATGTTTTAGACGTGATTCATTGTTGATTCGCGCTAAATATTCAGTACGACTAGGGCGAGCAATGGCACGATACGCTAACCACAACAAGCCATGTAGGAATAATGAAAATAGAATCGCGGCCCATTGCGTACGTAAGATTTCACCAATACTTGGTTTAATTAAAGTGATTTCAACCGTTCCGACTTTCTTTTCGTTTTGCAACGCATCACGAACAAAGATTTCACCGTCACGGGTTTTGGTCAAACCGCCTGTGGCCAAAACTTGATTATTGGCATTTAAGATGCGGATGGAAGCCACGCTCGGGTTGGTTGCATAGCGGTCAGCAAGTAAAGCTAATGATACGGTATTGGCCGGCTCAAGCTCAGATAGGCTGTCTGTAACCAATTGACTGGTCATCAGTTGTCCCTGACTGGCACGGTTTTCGTTCAGTTGGTGGGTTGTTGCCAATACCAATAAAAAGGTATGCAAAGCAAAACAAACTACTAATAGGCTAGCAAATAGCCCTTGTCTAGGCGCATTCAACGTAAACTTCCAAGGCATTTCTATTCAATTTAGATTATGATTCTTACATTAGTTGTAGCTCAGACCCGAGTCAATTCATGCGAGAAATCATTCTTATATCACTTTTAGGACCTGACCAACCTAATCAATTTACACGATTAATGCAGGTTTTGTCCGCACATTCCTTACAGATTTTAGATGTCGGACAAGCAGTCATCCACAATCAGCTGACTTTAGGTATTGTTGTTTCGTCGGAAGACCAAACTGCGACAGCATTAGCCATGAAGGAGATGTTGATTTTAGCACATGATATTGGCTTAACTGTGCGCTTTAAACCAATCTCTACAACAGAATATCAACAATGGGTAAATGAGGGAGGCCGCACACGCTATATCGTTACGGCACTTGCGCCAGAATTACAGGCGTCTCATTTACAGGCAGTTACAAATATTGTGTCGAGCCAAGGCTTCAATATTGAAACTGTGACTCGTTTATCTGGCCGTCCAGAGTTAGATGGATCAAGTGAAGGTCCGCGCCGTGCCTGCGTTCAATTTGGTCTAAAAGGCCAGATGTTGGATGCCACTGCGATGCGTGCAGCATGTTTACGTCTATCTACTGAACTAGGGGTAGATGTTGCCGTTCAAGAAGACAATGCTTACCGTCGTAATCGTCGTTTAGTCTGCTTTGATATGGACTCGACGCTGATTGAGCAAGAAGTGATTGACGAATTGGCGATTGAAGCGGGTGTCGGCGCTCAAGTGGCTGAAATCACTGAACGTGCTATGCAAGGTGAACTCGATTTCCAACAAAGTTTCCGTGCACGTGTGGCACTACTCAAAGGTATGGATGCTTCGGTATTGCCTAAGATTGCAGAACGTCTGACTGTCACAGAAGGTGCGGAACGTCTCATTTCAACGCTGAAATCACTGGGCTATCGCACGGCTATTTTGTCAGGTGGTTTTCAGTATTTTGCTGAATATTTACAAGCAAAACTGGGTATCGATGAAGTCCATGCCAATGTACTGGACGTCCAAGATGGCGCGGTAACCGGTGAAGTGAAAGGCCATATTGTGGATGGTGCCCGCAAAGCCTTCTTATTGACACAAATCGCTGAAGAAATGGGGATTTCATTAGAACAAGCCATTGCAGTCGGTGATGGTGCGAATGATTTGCCAATGTTGTCTTTAGCTGGCTTAGGCGTTGCCTTCCGTGCGAAACCTTTGGTGCGTCAAAATGCCAATCAAGCCATTTCAAGTGTGGGTTTAGATGGTGTTCTTTACCTGCTTGGTGTGCACGATAAAGATTTGAATCGTGCTTAAAAGCATTTAATTCATACTAAAAAACGTAGCCAAAAGGCTGCGTTTTTTATGCCAAGAATTCAGCTCATCCGATGAACGGTAGAAGAAAATTGTCGATAAAAACAACGATTAACAGCATTCGAAAAATTAATTTTTTTAGCCTAAAATCAGCTGTTTTTTTTGTAATGACACTCGAAACGAGATGCCATCATTGTTCTAGAAATTCTTTAAAAAGAAAAAATGTAATGACAAAATAATGTTGCGACAAGGTGTGTCGCATGGACAAAAAACGAGACTTTTTTTATGCAAAAAACTCAGCATAATGCTTGCAAGAGATTGAGATCGACCAAATCTATTTACTGAAGATACAGTAGTGAGACGGCTCAGCATCCTGTAAGACAAGAGATGTCAGCTGTCAAATGACGGAGGTTTTTATGTTAACAGCGAATTTAGCAACAATCGTTGGCCTGAGCTTGGTATCGGCGGCTGTGATTGCTGTTTTCTTCTCGCCTTATCGTCGCTGGTTAAGTTTTATGCTGGCGGGGATGCTGGTGTGGGGACTCATTGAAGTGATTCGATTTGGCACACAAACCATGTTTGAATTATCAGTGACTTATAGTTATTTAACGGCATTAATGGCCGCAATGGTGGTATTCACTTTAGTATTGTTACGTGAAGACCGCCGTGCAGAGCGTGCGATGGCAAAGCGCCAATGTATAGAGCACACGCCTGTATATGATGAAGAACAGCAATGTTCGAGCCGATAAGTGCCAGAACAAAATTTCAATGAAAATGCGCCTGAGGGCGCATTTTTTTATGAACGTATTAGTCCGATTTGAGATACAAAGCCTTACTTCTCAAAAGCCAAGTTATGGTAGGATGAAGCCAGTCAATTTTCCAACAATTACAATAGGCTTTAAGTCATGAAACTATCATCAATTCCTGTCGTAAAACTACCTTTAGTTGATGTCAGTACGGATCCACTTGATTTACTCGTGGCAGGTTTAGCGCTTCGTATGAAACAGCTTGCACGTACTAGCCCTAAATTCATTGAATTGGTTCATGAACGTCAATTCCGCATTCAAATCGGTACAGATTTGGGTGTTGCACGTCAAATTATTGTAAATAACGGACAGATTGATACTGTTTCAGGCGATGCTGAAAAAGCAGACTTTATTTTGCAATTTGCGGACAGCGAACAGGGTGTAAAAACCTTGATGAAAGGTGACCCAACTGCATTTATGACGGGTATGCAAAATGGCAGTATTAAAATGGAAGGTGATTTTGGTCTACTGGTCTGGTTTAACCAAGTGGCGAAGTTAATTCCACCTAAACTTCCAAAACCGGTTAAAGAAAAAATTAAAATCGCACGTGCGTTTATTAAAGAAAAAACAGGTAAGTAAGATTTACGCCTTGTTTTCACTCCTTTAGCGGGAGGATTTAAAAAAGCCCTCTTTTGAGGGCTTTTTTAATGCTTCAGTGGTTATTCAACTTCTAAATTAAAGGTCACTGGACCGTCATTGACCAAATGCACTTTCATGTCGGCGGCAAAGATGCCTGTCTGCACATGATCATATTGGCTCTTGGTGTAATCGACCAGCTGTTCATACAGTGCTTTGGCATCGTTTGGCGGCATGGCAGGGCCAAAATCAGGGCGCAGGCCTTTTTGCGTTTGTGCCATCAGAGTAAATTGAGACACCAAGAGGATACCACCGCCAGCTTGACTGACATTCCAGCCCATCTTGCCTTGTTCATCATCAAAAAAACGGTATTTCAAGATCTTATCGATCAGTTTTTTGCCCTTTTCTAAATCGTCAGCTTTACCAAGTCCTAAAAACACTAAAATACCGTGATTGATTTCACCCGTGATCTCACCATCGACCACCACTTTGGCTTCCAAAACACGTTGTAACAAGGCCCGCATAAATTCTTCCGAGTAGAAAATTGAACATAGGGCAGGGATTGTAGCAAAGACAGCATTCTTTCGAAGCGATGTTTAGAAAATTTTGGGCTCAAACATTTGAAAATGAAATGTATATTTTTTATAAATCTAATAATGCGATTGAATTTATGAAAATAATCTGTTTTATCTATTTATTAAATATCAGTATCTTTGCGGGGCAGGAAAGGTATTTAACAGAGATATTAAGACGATGTTTAAGCGTTCTTTATTGGTTGCGATGTTAGCAACAGCAACAGCGGCGACTCAAGCAGCGCCATTAACTAAAGACAATGGTGCACCAGTAGGCGATAACCAAAACTCGATTACTGCGGGTCCAAATGGTTCAGTTCTACTTCAAGACGTACAATCGGTTCAAAAATTACAACGTTTGGTCGTGAGCGTATTCCTGAGCGTGTGGTACATGCCCGTGGTACAGGTGCTTATGGTGAATTCGTTGCAACTAAAGATTTATCTGATCTAACCATTGCTTCATTGTTCAAAGCAGGTACCAAGACTCCAGTTTTCTTACGTTTCTCGACTGTAATTCACGGTAAAGGTTCTCTAGAAACTTTACGTGACCCGCACGGTTTTGCGATTAAGTTCTATACACAAGAAGGCAACTGGGACTTAGTGGGTAACCAAACTCCAGTGTTCTTCATCCGTGATGCGATCAAATTCCCAGACTTCATCCATGCCATGAAGCCTAGCCCAATCAACAACGTTCAAGACGCAAACCGCGTATTTGATTTCTTGTCTAGCCAGCCATGGGCAACCAACATGTTGACTTATGTGTATGGTAACCAAGGCGTGCCTACCAGCTACCGCGAACAAGACGGCTTTGGTGTGCATGCATACAAGCTTTATAACGACAAAGGCGAATACAAATACGTTAAATTCAACTTCCGCTCTAAACAAGGTGTGAAAGGTCTGAACGTTAAAGAAGCTGCTGAGCAACAAGGTAAAGATTTCAACCACTTGACTAACGATCTTTATAACAACATCAATGCTGGTAAATTCCCGAAATGGGATCTTTATATCCAAGTGTTAGATCCTAAAGATTTAAACAGCTTTGATTTTGACCCGCTTGATCCAACAAAAATCTGGCCTACAGATCTAGTGAAAGAAACCAAAGTGGGGACTTTAACGCTGAATCGTATGCCAAAAAACTTCTTCAATGAAACTGAACAAGTGGCATTGGCTCCAGGTAACTTAGTTCCAGGTATCGAGCCTTCAGAAGACCGTCTATTACAAGGTCGTATCTTCTCTTACTCAGATACTCAAATGTACCGTTTAGGCGCGAACCACCAGCAAATTCCAGTAAACCGTCCGCTTGTTGCTGTTAACAACAACAACCAAGATGGCTACATGAATGTTAGCGAGCGTGATTCTGACGTGAACTACGAGCCAAGCCGTAAAGAGCCTAAAGCTGCCACTGAGAAAGCACGTGCAGTTCAAACACCGCTGACTGGCACAGTTCAACAGATCGGTACCAAAGAGCAAAACTTCAAGCAAGCGGGTGAGCTTTACCGTTCATACTCTGCTAAAGAAAAAGACGATTTAATCATGAACTTGGCTGCGGATCTTGGCAACGTAAAAGATTCTGAGACCAAGCACATCATGTTGTCTTACTTCTACAAAGCAGATGCAGATTACGGTATGCGTATGACCAAAGCAGTAAACGGTAACCTTGCAACTGTAAAAGCCAAAGCAGCACAACTGAAAGACTAATTTCGATCAGTCTGAAGGATTGGTAACTAGGGGCTAGAACGTTACCTCAAAAAAGTCCTATGAAGCTCCATACCTTTCCTGCACCCTAGGGGGAGTTTCATAGGCACTCCTTAAATATTCATTTTTTTTAATGAAATGAATTGTTTCCAATTCAATTCTACATTCGATTTCTGTTGGAGTTCATCATGAAAGTTATGCAGCATTTGACTTTAGCCAGTCTTCTTGCGTTTGGTTCCGCATTCGCAAACGTGGCAATCGCGGAAGATATCTCCCCCGCTAAAGCGACTGCAAGCGATCAGATGACCTCACAACAGGAATTGATTGCAATCTTTTTTGCCGCAGCCAAAACCGGCAATGAAGAAGTCATCAATGAGTTTCTCAAGCATGGTTTTCCTGTTGATGTGCGCAATGCCTCGGGTTTTACACCGCTGATGATGGCGACCTATTATGGTCATCAAAATATTGTGACTCGCTTGTTGGAACATGGTGCAGACCGCTGCGCACGTGACAATAAAGGTAACACCGCTTTGATGGGTGCCATGTTTAAATTGGAATGGGCGATTGCAAAGCAATTACGCCAAGTGGACTGTGATGCCAATGCAAAAAAAACGGGGCAAAAGACCGCAGAGCAGTTTGCACGTGAATTTGGTCAAGAAGAAAAATATCGACAGTTGCTCAAAAAATAGTGAGCTAGATCGCGCTCAGCTTTAGCAAAAAAATTGAAAAAAGTCGATGAATCGTGGTGATTTATAAGTTATTCCACTAAATCAATCGGCTTTTTATCAATAAAGTATGCTTTAATGCAAAGAGTTGATAAAAACTGAAAGTCTTTATGTCTCCAATCATCCAATCCTTATTAGACACAGATCTGTATAAATTCACCATGCTTCAAGTGGTGTTACACAAATTTCCGCAAACCCATAGTGTGTATCACTTTCGCTGCCGTAACTTGGATGATACAGCCTATCCACTGGTCGAAATTTTGGATGATTTAAACACGCAGCTCGACATGCTATGTCAGTTGAAGTTTAAAGAAGATGAATTGCAGTATTTACGCAGTTTACGTTTTATTAAAAGCGATTTTGTTGATTATCTTGAATTATTCCAGCTCAAACGTCGTTTTATTAAAGCCGGCATTGATGAAGAAGGTCGTTTAGATATTTGGGTAGAAGGCCCAATGGTTCAAGCGATGATGTTTGAAATCTTTGTCTTGGCGATCGTCAATGAACTGTATTTCCAACGTATTCGTACCCCAGAAACATTGGTTGAAGGTGAACTTCGTCTTCAACATAAAATTGCGCTGTTAAAACAATACGAAGCGGCACAAAATCCAAATGATCCGCCATTCTTAGTCTCTGATTTTGGGACGCGCCGTCGTTATAGCTACGAATGGCAAAAACACGTGATTGCTGAATTTTATCAAGCCGTTCCGAATATTTTCCGTGGCACCAGTAATGTCCTGATTGCCAAAGATTTGAATATTATTCCAATCGGCACCATGGCACATGAATTCTTGCAGGCGTTCCAAGCTCTTGATGTTCGATTACGTGACTTTCAAAAAGCGGCACTAGAAACTTGGGTCCAAGAATATCGCGGTGACCTAGGGATAGCTTTGACGGACGTTGTCGGTATGGATGCGTTCTTACGTGACTTCGATTTGTACTTTGCCAAACTATTTGACGGTTTACGTCATGACAGTGGCGACCCGTATGAATGGGGCGATAAAGCCTATGCACATTACAAAAAGCTTAAAGTCGATAGCAAAAGTAAAATGTTGACCTTTAGTGATGGTCTAAATATCGAAAAAGCGTGGGATTTGCATAATTACTTCAAAGACCGTTTCCAAGTTAGCTTTGGTATTGGCACCAACTTGACCAATGATATGGGGCAAACTGCGCTGAATATCGTACTGAAATTGGTTGAATGTAATGGTCAATCTGTGGCAAAAATTTCAGATAGTCCGGGTAAAACCATGACAGATAATGATACTTTCTTAGCGTATCTACGTCAGGTGTTTGACATCTCTGAAGTTAGCGCTTAAACACAGCATTAGATAAAAATAAAAAAGCCGAATCAATGATTCGGCTTTTTTATATCTAAAATATTGCTAAAGGAATGCAAAAATTCAGAATAATAGTGAAAATGACTTATGCTAAGATCGAATTTAATCGCACAAAATACAACACGAACAACGATGACAGCATCTACACTGAATTTTGGTCTGCTGATTGAAGCGGAAGAATTGGTTCCACATCTTGGTAATGAAAAACTACGGATCGTCGATTTGAGTCGTCGTTCGGTTTATGACCAATTGCATATTCCACATGCACTGCATGTGCAGCCGAAACTGTTAGTGCGCCAAGAAGAACAAGCGATGGGGCTATTACCTGACCAAGCTGGCTTAGAACAGCTCATTCGCTATCTGAATATCAGTCCAGAACATCATGTAGTAGTGTATGACGATGAAGGTGGGGCATGGGCTGGTCGACTGATTTGGAACTTACATTGCCTCGGTTTTGAAAATACCAGTCTCCTCAATGGTGGCATCCATGCTTGGCTTGGGGCAGGCTTACCGACCTCGTCTGAAATTGAGCAATTTGAACCCGTGAGCCCATTGGTTGAAGTAAGTGCAGAGGCGCGTGCTCAGTATCAAACAAACTATGATGAGCTATTGGCTCGTGTACAGCAGGAGCAGATCCAAGTATGGGACTGCCGTACCGAAGATGAATATACAGGCTTACGTTTGGCTGCGCGACGCGGCGGTCACATTCCGGGGGCACGACATTTCGAATGGAGTACTGCCCTTAACCGAGAAAATCATTTAAAATTGCATCCTTTAGAACGCACACAACAACGCTTAGAACAATTGGGATTCAATTTAAACGAACCCGTGGTGGTGTATTGTCAGTCCCATCATCGGTCGGGCCTAGCTTATATACTGGGACGTTTACTCGGTTGGAATATTCGAGCTTATGATGGTGCGTGGAGCGAGTGGGGCAACCGACTCGATAGTCCTGTGATCACCGGAGAGTTGCCGTCTTGAGCCTTACATCTCAGTTAAAAAAACAAATTTTTATTCAAGCTCAGCGTGTTGTTCCACAGCACAAATTATCACGTATCGTGGGTAAATTGGCTGCAAGCGAAAACCCTGTGGTGAAAAATGCCGTGATTACCGCATTTAAAGCGCAGTATGGCATCGACATGTCGATTGCTGAGCAAAGCAATGCCTTAAAATTTAAATCCTTCAATGAATTTTTCACTCGCTCTTTAAAAGAAGGCGTGCGTGCAGTCGATGCTGATCCATCCAGTGTTGTTTCACCTGCAGATGGTGCGATTTCACAACTGGGTAAAATTGAAAATGGTGATGTATTTCAGGCCAAAGGCCAGAAGTTCACTGTTGAAAACCTAATTGCCGATCCACAATTGGCTGAACCCTTTAAAAATGGGCAGTTTGCTACGGTTTATTTGTCACCAAAAGACTACCACCGTGTACATATGCCATTTGCAGGGACATTGACAGAAACCCTGTATGTACCGGGTGAATTATTCTCTGTAAACCAGACCACTGCTGAAAATATTCCGGGTTTATTCGCTCGTAATGAACGCATGGTCTGCTTATTTGATACAGAAGTTGGTCGTATGGCGGTCGTACTGGTAGGTGCAATGATCGTGGCAGGTATTGAAACCGTGGCTACAGGTAAAGTTAAACCGACAGGGCGTTTGGAACTGAATCAACACGATTTATTCTTAGAAAAAGGTGCAGAATTGGGCCGTTTCTATTTAGGTTCAACAGCGGTTGTGTTGTTTGAAGAAAACAAAATGCAATGGGATGCGACCTTTAAAGCCAACTCGACTGTGGTGATGGGCGAAGCTATAGGGCATACCATTTAATGAATTCCCTCTCCTTTTAGGAGAGGGTTAGGGAGAGGTTTTTGAGCTAAGCTGATGTATTCAAAAAAGAATCCCTTCTAACCTCCCTTTATTAAAGGAATGAATAAAAAAAAAGCGCCATCAGGCGCTTTTTTTAAATTCAAAATTTAGCGTTTTACGACGATCGAGTCGATACTGCTATGACGTAAAGTTTGTTGTGCAATCACAGCAGCTTCTTGTGAATCATAGGGGCCAGACACGACGCGATACCAAACTTTGCCATTTTCATTACTTTGGATCACATCGGCAGATAAGCCATTTAAAATAATTTCTGCACGACGGGCATCGGCTTGGTCAGGGTCATCATAGCTACGCACTTGCAAAATATAGCTTGCAGGGGCAGGTGTTGTTTCTGTGGCTTCAATACCCGGCTCAGTCGGTGCAGTGGTAGCCGTTTCAGGTGCTTCAACGATCACCACGGTTTCTTTGGTATCTGTTTCAGGCACAGCTTGATCTGGAATCGGGGTGACTTGTTGCTGAGGCAACAGATCATAAAAACGGTAATCTTTATTGGTTTCTTCTTGGTAGTGTTCAGAGGTAATTTGACCTTTCGGTTTTACCGGCTCCCATGGTTTCCATAACATCAAGGCCACCAAGAAACTCAACACGATTAAAATGATCACAAGTGTACCTAACCATGCAGGAATCAATGGTTTTTTAGGCTGATTTGGCCGCTCTGATACACCGCGTTGCGTTTTTCCAAACACGAGGAAACCTCTTTAATTGTAATTGTTACGAACCTAGTAGGAACTGACCCAAAACCAAGTTCTGATTATTATATATTACATGACTGTCATGCTGTTTATGTTTAATTTTCACAATTTCAACATCTTCAAGTTTTCATTAAAAGATGACTGAATATCCATGAAAATACAGGCTCATAAAGAGCCTGTATAGGCGTCAATGTATATGGTTCATACATGGACGGATTCTAACGTATACTAAGAATGGCTTACATTGATTCAGGCGCACTCACACCCAATAATTCAAGACCATTGCGTAAAACTTGCTGTACGTTTACAGACAGTAATAAGCGCGCTTGAGTCAGTTCTGCATCATCACCCAAGACTTTATTTTCGTTGTACCAACCATGGAACAACGCCGCTAATTCTTTCAAGTAGTTACCCACTTGGTGTGGTTCATAGCTGTTTGCTGCACGAACCACAATTTCAGGGTAAGCCGCAAGTTTAGCAAGAACTTCAGTTTCAGCTTCTAACTCAAGTTTAGCTGCAAATTGACGTGCAGCTTCAGCAGAGAATTGAACGTCTGTCGCAGCGGCTTTTTCGAGCATACGGCAGATACGTGCGTGTGCGTATTGGATGTAGTACACCGCATTGTCTTTGCTTTGAGACACAGCAAGGTCTAAGTCGAAGTCAATGTGTTGTTCTGATTTACGCATGACATAGTAGAAACGAGCAGCATCGTTGCCTACTTCTTTACGTAAGTCGCGTAAAGTCACGAATTGACCTGAACGAGATGACATTTGAACCATCTCGCCGCCACGCCATAGGCTCACAAATTGAACCAAAAGCACCGTCAATTTTTTAGAATCATAGCCAAGCGCATCAATCGCTGCTTTCACACGTGCAATATAACCGTGGTGGTCTGAACCCCAGATATCAACGATATCGGTATATCCGCGTTGTAGTTTATTTAAGTGATAAGCAATGTCGGATGCGAAGTATGTAGTCTGACCATTACGACGTTTCACAACACGGTCTTTTTCATCACCAAATTCAGTTGATTTGAACCAGATGTTGCCATCTTTTTCGTATAAGAAACCACGTTGATCGAGCATTTGTAATGCTTCATCAATTTTTTCAGTCAAGGTTGCTTCGCTGAACCATTGATTGAAAGTCACGCCAAATTCACCGAGGTCATCTTTAATGTCATCGAGAATGGCTTTCAGCGCAGCTTGATGGAACACACGGTAACCCGCAGCCAAATGGTTTTGTGAATTATGAATCAAACCATCAATGTGTTTTTCTTTATCGCCTGAAACAACGACTTTATTGCCTTCGCTATCGAGTTCAGCAGCATATTGCACATCTTCAGGAACATCTTTGTAGATGTCGGCCACAGGGCGTACATAAGCATCGCCATCTTTGTCGATAATGCTTTGTGCGATTTCTTTAACGTAGTCGCCTTGGTATGCATTTTTAGGGAAGACCAGTTGTTGACCCGTCAATTCTAAATAACGCAAGTAAGTCGATGTTGCCAAGATATCCATTTGACGGCCAGCATCGTTGACATAGTATTCACGGTCAACTTTGGCACCTGTTGCCTCAAGGAGATTGGCAACGGTCATACCGTAAGCTGCGCCACGACCATGACCCACGTGTAGGCTAGACGTTGGGTTGGCTGAAACGAATTCCACTTGAACACGTTTTTCAGCGTTGGCCTGTGTACGACCGAACTGATCTTTCTGAGCTTGAATTTGGTCTAAGACAGCAAATCGTTGGTCAGCATTTAAAAAGAAGTTAATAAAGCCAGGACCTGCAATTTCTGCTTTGCTGATATCTGCGACTTCTGGAAGATTTGCCAGAATTTTTTCGGCTAAATCACGTGGCTTCATACCTGCAGCTTTAGAAGCAATCATGGCAATGTTTGACGCAAAGTCACCGTGGCTTCGGTCTTTGGTTCGGGTCAAATTGCTAGTATTGTTCCAGTCAGTTGGGAGTACACCTTCAGCTTGAAGGGATTGCACTGCATGATCGAGCGCTGCTTGTATTGCCGTATTCATAATCAGTCGAAAAATAAATGTCGCAGAAAAACGGTAAATATAGCAAATTTCAGGCTCTTTAGGTGAACCCATTTGTTGCGAATAAAAAATATTCGATAAAAATGAAGCATTGCTTATATCGAAGTAAAACGATATAAGTGGTTTAGCGATTCAGGATCACTGCTTGAGTATATGGATATGTCACAACCCACCCCTAAAATTTTTGGCAATGTGCCGAAGTTAGCTGCACGCTGGGCGCTGATTATCGTGCCGTTTATTTTGTCTTGTCTCATGAGCGGCATTATTTCGTTTATTAATATGCTCAGAAATTTAGGTTGGTTTGAGGGTTTTCTTACCCTATGGCTGCATAATTGGATGATTTCATGGGCAATTGCTTTTCCCATTGTGCTGATTTTATTGCCGTTTGTTCGAAAATTTACAGGCCTGCTGGTTGATATGTCAGGACCACAGCCACCTGCAAAATAAGCCTGCATGTAAGTCACAGTTGAGTCAAACGGTGACTTACTGTATTTCGCTTTAAATATTTATAGGCTATCGCGACAACTTACTGCTTTAGAGAGTAATTCGGCTTTGTTGTTTTGGAAGGTATAGAGTTTTGAGGAATTAAACACTTTAATGACTTTGGCCTGAGCGACAGCGGTTTTAAAGCTTTGGAACTTTTGCTGATGGGCTGTCTCAAACGGATTTCCAAAGTTTTTATTATCGAGCAGAATTTGAATTTGCCCCACATTCGTGTCATGTGCTTTTAGGATCTCTTGGCCATCTGCATTGCTTAAACTGAAAGTAGGGCGCTGAGTGCTGATTTTGCAATTCAATTTGAGGCTCAAGGTGAAATTGTCTGCCGATTTATTTTTGAGGGTAGACGTGCCTTGTTGATCATTTTCAATATAGACCCACTGATTTTTCGGCATATTGGTCAGCAGAGTTTCTAACTGTTGTTGGGTACTTTTGCTGATATCGACAGTGCCTTTTTTATCGATTTCAGGGGCTTTTTCTTTACCGAGCATGCCCATCACTTTGTCGCTGACTGTGCTACTGGTTTTGGAAATGGTCTGGCAAGCGCTTAAGCTACTGATGATTAGAATGAATGGTAGTGTATAGATGGCAGGTAAATGCATAGATTTTATTGTTCTATTAAATTTTCGGATCGGCAAAGTTTAACGGTTCTACGCATAAAGCTCAAACCTGCGGCCAATCTCCTTTGAGGAGGACTGCTGCAGGCGGCTAAAGCAGCCATTCTACACAGGCACGAATAATTCCCAGTGCAAGGCCAATAAAACCGCCGACCACGACACCATTGACTCGGATCATATGCAGGTCGCCACCGACTTCGTTTTCGATCTTATCGATCATTTCACGTGAGTCCCATTCGTGTATACGTTCACTGATAAACCGAATGACTTTTTCACTGTATTGGTCGGAGAGATTGATGGCAATATCACTCATTTTTTCATTCAGCAATTGGCGTACAGCGACGTTAGAGACAATATTTTCGCCCACTTGTTGAATGGCGACTCTTAAATTTTGTGCAATACCTGAGTCCGGCTTTTGTAGATCAGATTTAATCGCATCACATAAAATCACAACAGCGCCGCTTAAAAAGTTAAGCATTTGTGGGCTGTCTAATAAAGCGTCTTTGGTGCTATTCAAACGTTGGCTGGCTACACTTTGATTGTCTGCCAACTCATGCATGAGTTGCTGTGCCATGTCTTCGATTTTACGGCGCCACGGATGTTCATGGTCGGCAAGCATGGACTCAACACGACTGACCAGTGAATCAATGGTGCGCTGCTGTACATCAATACCAATCCAGCTCGCACCTTTGGCGAGCTTCCAAACCCCGAGTTCTTTAAACAATTGACGTGAAAGGTCGCGGGTTTGTTCTGGATGCTGTGTGACCCAATCATGGGCTAAATCGAGCCCGCGCTGTAACACATCTTGATGGAAGTCATTTTCTAAAACTGCCCGTAGCATTTCACTGGCCAAATGATTGACCTGAGTATTTCGTACCCATTGCACGCTGTTATTTTGGATAAAGCGTCCAATTTGTTCCTGACCGACAAATTCGAAAATTTTCGGTACCGTTTGCTGAATGACTTGGGTCACTTGAGCATTATTGTGCGGATTGGCCAACCATTTCCCGACGGCAAGAGAGAGATCCGTCTCCGCTAAACTTTTTTCAACCACTTGGGGTGAAAGAAAATTTTCCTGAACAAAGCGGCCCATGGACTCAGCAATGCGCGCTTTATTGCGTGGAATAATTTCTGTGTGGTCACGTAAAAATTTAGGAATCGGAATCCGACCAAAGGGATTGCGAAATAAAACGGTTATCGCATACCAGTCTGCCAAACCACCAACCACTCCAGCTTCTGCTGAAAGCATTAAAATATGAATGAGCCAGACGTATTCGGGCAGCAATTTAGCTGCAATCATCAATGCAATCCACGCCAGCACCGCCACCACCAAAGCAATGGTGGCGAAGCGTTTACTGCGTTGCAGACTAGGTGAAACAGCAGGCTGTTCAGTTGGGTTCATCAATGATCGGGTCTCTATGGGTTGACTTATTTGGTGGTAGGCTCAGCGGCTACAGGCAAAGGATTTCCTTGGCTGTCTAAACCATATTTAGCCCCGAGTGATTGCAAAATCAAGCGAGCATCAAAGGCATCCTGAGGGGCTTTGGCACGATCTTTATAGCAAGTAATACTGTAGGAAACTTGAGTTGGATCGAGTGTGACCACCTGTGGAACGTCATAAAACGGGCCTGGCCAAAAACCAGGATGGCGACGGTAATAGCCATATGGATAAGGCATTGGGTCTGGGTAAATCACCGCTTGGCGCGGCGGTTTTTGACTCCGATTACTCGGGTCATCCATGACTTTAAAATATTGAAAGCCATTGTGTAGGGTGGTTTGAGCGGCTTTAACCAAGGTGATTTCTTCGGCAGTACCATAGCTCATATTGGGTCTAGCTTGAAAGCTAATACGATAGCTTTGCGCATTTAATGGTGTCGCAGAATATTGACCGAGTTGTTCAAAGGTCAAAGGTTTTGATGGGGTTGTGGCACAGCCAGTCAAACCGAGTGCTGCGGTTATGGCTGCTGCGATAATGAGTTTGTTCATGCGCATACTCCTGTTTAGTCGGTTCATGGCAAGGGGAGATACTGGCCAAAAGCCGTCAATTAAAAGCTAGAATTGGGCTGGGTTAAAAATTCCAATTCCTCTGCTGTAGATGTTCTGCCCAATACCGCATTGCGATGCGGGTAACGTCCAAATCGATCGATAATCACTTTATGCTTTTTTTCAAATTCTAAGTTGATCGGATTGCCCAGTTGCTCAAATAATTTTAACGCGCTTTGATGGATTTTTGTCGATTCGCTATGCATAAAGGGCATATATAAAAATGAGCGCTGTTCAGGGCTTAATTGTAGATCTAAACCCTGCGCGATGGCTTCTTGTGCAAGCGCCAAAGCCAGTGCATCTTGGGCAAAAGCCAAGCCAGAGTCACGGAATAAATTTCTAGAAAATTGATCTAAAACAATAATTTCAGCCAAACGACCTTCGGCAGTAGTACGCCATTGCCACAGTTCTACTTTACTCGCCGCAAGATGGATGTCTTTAAACTTTTTTTCGATTAAAACATCAAAATTATTGCTTTTAGCGAACCAATTGGGCTGATTTTCTGGGTTAAACCAAAATTCGAGAATATCTTGATAATTCATAAGTTTTAAGCATTATTAGCATATATTTGTTTATAAAATCACAAATTTCAAATGTCATATAGAGTAAGTTTGTGATAAAAAATTGCCAAAATAAAATCACGGTTTGTCTCAAAACTATACAGTGGGTCATTTGCCCACTTCAAATCGCGTTATACTGATATAAACTGATGATTTTATTTTAGTAGTTTCTTCCATTTAAGCGAGATAGCAATGAGTCAACCCGAATCGACCTCTCAAGACATTTTACCGACTTGGGTAGATTCTTCGCTGATTAAAGGAATGTTGCGCGGTATTGAGCGTGAAAGCTTACGTATGCAAAGCAACGGTTTCTTGTCTCAGGCCGACCATCCCCAAGCCTTGGGTGCGGCTTTGACTCATCCGCATATTACGACAGACTATTCTGAAGCTTTAATGGAATTTATCACACCGCCAAAAGAAACCATTACCGAGGCGTTGAATTATCTGCAAGATATTCATGCTGTTGCGCATACGCATTTAGAAC
Source organism: Acinetobacter sp. YH12096 (assembly GCF_013419215.1). Lineage (NCBI taxonomy): Bacteria > Pseudomonadati > Pseudomonadota > Gammaproteobacteria > Moraxellales > Moraxellaceae > Acinetobacter > Acinetobacter sp. YH12096. The sequence goes on from NZ_VPAM01000005.1 coordinate 20,550, forward strand.
ATGGTGAAAAACTTTGGCCGTTGTCGATGCCATGCATGTTGGATAAAGACGAAGACAGTATTCGTTTAGCGCAATATGGCAGCTCGAATATTGGGCGCTTTAAAACCTTGTACCGTCGTGGTTTAGGGGTGCGTTATGGTCGCCGGATGCAGACCATTTCAGGGGTGCATTATAATTTATCCTTCCCAGATCATTTCTTTGAAGCACTACAACAGCACGAAACTGACGACGCCCTCAAAGCATTGAGCTTACAGGATTATCGTAGTCATCGTTATTTTGGCCTGATCCGTAATTTTATCCGTTTAACGCCATTGGTGATGTTTTTGGTTGGGGCGAGCCCGTCGGTGTGTAAATGTTTTATGACCGGACGTGAACATCAGCTGTTACCACTCTTAAAAGGCACGTTATTTTTACCTTATGCAACGGCGCTGCGTATGGGAAATTTTGGCTATCAAAATTCAGCACAAAAACAGTTAGGGATTCACTACAACGACATTCAGGCATATTTGGAAGGTTTGCAAAAAGCGGTGCATACCCCGTATGCCGCATTTAGTCATTTAGGTTTAAATGATGAACAGGGTGAACCGATTCAAATTAATGACCACGTGTTGCAAATTGAAAATGAATACTACAGTTTGGTTCGTCCGAAACAAGTGCCACAGGATGGTGAAACACCATCTGAAGCCCTGCAAAATCGTGGTGTGGGTTATGTAGAATTACGCGCAGTAGACGTCAATCCTTATAGCCCGATTGGGATCAATGAAGACACGGCAGGCTTGCTCGAAGTGGTGGCTTTATACTGTTTATTGCAAGACAGCCCAGCATTGTTAGATGCCGAACAAAATGAAATTGAGAAAAATCAGGCTGAAGTAGTAAACCGTGGCCGTGCGCCAAACGCAGTGATTTTACAGCAAGGCCAAGCGATTCCAATTGAAACATGGTGTCGTACACATGTTGCAGCGATGCAACCGTTGGCTGAATTGCTGGATGATTCTTACAATACAGATATTTACACTCAGGCAATGGCTGTGATGCAATCACGCATCGATGAAGTCGATGAAACATTGTCGGCACGTATGATTAGCGATACTTTAGAACAAGGTGGAACTTGGGGCTTTGGTAGCTTTATGGCCTTACAACATGCTGAAGTGTATGAGCAGCATGTTTTGAGCCCTGAAACTGCAGCATATTTTGCACAAGCTGCTGAGCAGTCTTTAGAAAAACAGGCTCAACTTGAGCAAGACTGCACCTTGAGTTTTGAAGAATATTTGAAAAACTTTAGATAAAAAATTTTAAGAGGATTTACCATGAAATGGAGTTTCCGCTTCGTGAGTGGTTTGTTGTTTTTAGCCAGCGTGATCGGTATGTCTTTTGCGCTGTTTTTAGAACATGTACAAGGCTTAGAACCTTGTCCATTATGCGTATTCCAACGTATTGGTTTGATTGGACTCGGCATCATTTCATTGATTGCGTTGATTCACAATCCAGCATCGAATTGGGGTAAACGCATTTACGCATTGTTGGGGACACTATCAATTCTTTGGTCTGCTGGGGTGGCTGCGCGTCATATTTGGCTGCAAAACTTACCGCCAGACAAAGTACCTAGCTGTGGCCCAGGACTGGATTATTGGGTAGAAACGCTGCCGTTAAAATCAGTCTTTGAACAAGTACTAACCGGCTCTGGTGAATGTGCCAAAGTGGATTGGACGTTCTTGGGACAATCCTTACCGGTTTGGTCATTGGTGTTTTTTGCGGTCTTAACTTTGCTCAGTCTTTGGCAGTTAATACGTAAATACCCAAGCAAACCCGTGCCACGTTTACGTGATAAATTTTAATTCTATGATGTAAAAAAAAGCCCTCAGTTGAGGGCTTTTTTTACGCATACACATGGTAGAAATTTTACTTTAGGTTAGGGCAATGCCTTCCATACTTTCCAAGTCCATCATAAATTCATAGATATGATCACAAGCTTTATCGTCATTGTTTGGATAGAACCAATGCACGATTTGCTCGGCCACTTGAGGGTGATGCTGAATTTCAAAATGGTTCAGGCCATAAAAAATCGCTTTATGTGAATCTGGCACTTTAAGCTGATAACGTGCATTTGGGTGTTCCCCTAAGGCACTTTTCACGCTGACCAAGTAATCTCCAATCACATGTCGCGTTTTATTGCGACGATGTTCATATTCAATGGTCCCTGCCACGAGGTAGGTATTGATATGTGATGGAATCGGGGCAGGTTTACGGTTGTCGTCCATGAGTCCAATGCGGACATCATTATGTTCCCAATCGTCATCACGCACGCTGCCATAGCGCAAATCTAAAATGCCGTTACTACGGATATTCACCACGTGGCCCACGATTTTGACCAAGGGGAAACGCCCCAATTGATCTTGCAAATGAAATCCGATACGTTCAAGCACAGCACCATGATGTGGTGAGCCCAAGCAGACTAGATTTTCGACTTGATGAATCCATTGATACATATTTTGTTTGCCATAAAAAATGGCACTACGGGACACTAAGCCCCCCATACTATGACCAATTAAGTCGATACTGGTAATGCCGGGGTTGCGACGGACCAAATCTTCTAATGTATTGGCTAGGCTGCGACCATTGGTCGAGATACGACGACCCGTATTGTAATTTAAATACAGCATGGTGTTATGGTCACGTTGAGAAAGTAATTTTTCACCAATGCCGCCATATTTGGCTGTCGACCATGACAGATGATTCATGCACAGCCCATGAATCAACAGGGTAATACGACCGGTTAATTCGCCTTTTTGTACCGCACCATAATGGTCGTAAACCACCATGGGTAAGGCCATCGGGTTGTGATATTTCAGTAAATAGTCGCCCAAGACCCCATTCAGCGCGCCCACTAGAAAATGTAAAGACGGCGTGAGCGGTTTGTCGTGTAAGCGTGGGAATTTTTCAATAATGCTACGCAGCGTTGGTGCGAGTAAATAATTGCCATAATTGAAAAAGGTGTTGTAAGAAAATTCGTAAATCCGTGCAATGGTTGGCTGCTTATGAAAGGCTTTCGAGCCTTGTTCGCTCATTCCAAAAATACTGATTAAAATTTCACGTTGAATGTTTTTGATCAAGTCATGCACGACATCACTAAAACGCATTGTCACGAGTTGTGCCAAACCTTCCAGTACATCTGCTTGACTGGGCGGCGTGCGGTCCCATTTACAATAGGTTTCATGCAATGGTGTTAAGCTAGGCATAATGTTCCTATCCTTACATTCAATGCTATTCCTCGATTGTATTTATTACTGGAATAGCCTGAAGTTTCATTGTTTATTTTATAAAATTCTCACGAACAGCTTTTACAATACCGATAACAGACCTGTCGGTGAATGCCTTTTGTCTGACAATTTTACTAAAAATTCAAATTTAGAAAATGTGACGCAGTTAGCACTTATATGCCACTTTTAAAGCAATTTAAAGATCAATTTGGAATCAAAATGATGAATATTGTGTATTTGCATGGTTTTCAAAGTAACTCAAATTCAGTGAAAGGGCAGATATTGCGGCACTATTGCGCAGACTTAAATGGTGTGCACGTGCATTTGCCAGATTTGAATATGCCACCACTACAGGTAATGCAGCAGATGTCAGAGCTGATTGAAGGTTTGGATAATGTGGTTTTGGTCGGTAGCAGTTTAGGTGGCTTTTATGCGACGCAGTTGATGGCACGCCATCACATTCCTGCGGTACTCATCAATCCTGCGGTCTATCCATGGCAATTATTTCGTGATTTATTTGGCGACACGGCATTGCCTTATCAGGTGACTGAAACGTGGTGCTTGGATGATGCACAGCTCAATCAAATGCAGGCTTTGGCTGTATCTAAGGTTGAAAATGCAGATCAACTGTTGGTCTTGCTCCAACAAGGTGATGAAACCTTGGATTATCGTGATGCCACTAGTTTTTATAGTGCGGTTCAAGCCGGCACGGCTATGCTGATCACTGAGGTGGGTGGAACGCATGGCATGGATGATTTTGCAGGAAAAATACCGATGCTCTTGCAGTTTTTGTCCGATGCTGTCAAAAATATGCCTAAATAAAATGATCCAATCCAAATGCTGAAAAGCTAGATCCAACATACAAAAAATGGGCAGTTACGACATCATTTGACGTTTAAATTGTTTAAGAAAATGGCGGCTGATCGCAAGAGATATGCATTTTAATAAAAAAGCATATACTGTAGCGCTTGAAGAAATGTTTTAACCAAAAAAGCAGGGAATTTTGCAACGTGACGCAATATACGGCTCAATCACTTGAAGTTTTATCTGGCCTAGATCCGGTACGTCGTCGTCCGGGGATGTATACAGACACTACACGACCAAACCATTTGGCGCAGGAAGTGATAGATAACGCCGTCGATGAAGCGCTTGCAGGACATGCCAATAAAATTACCGTGACAGTGTATAAAGATGGCTCATTGTCAGTTGAAGATAATGGTCGTGGGATGCCAGTTGACATCCATCCTGAGTATGGTCAAAGCGGGATTGAAATCATTCTGACCAAACTACATGCCGGCGGTAAATTCAGCACAGACAATTATCAATTTTCAGGTGGTCTGCATGGTGTGGGGATTTCTGTCGTCAACGCATTGTCCAACCGTGTTGAGGTGGAAGTTCAACGTCATGGCAACCTGTATAAAATGGCCTTTGAACACGGTGAGCCAGTTGCGCCACTGGAAGTTTTAGAAGGTAAATGTGCCAAACGTTCGACTGGAACAACCGTGCATTTTTGGCCTGAAGCGAAATATTTTGACTCGCCTAAATTTGCCTTAAAAGCACTTAAACATAATTTAAAAGCCAAAGCAGTATTGGCGGCAGGCTTGCAGATTATTTATATCGATCAAATCAACAACGAAAAGATTGAATGGCAATTTGAAAATGGTCTGGTTGACTATTTGATGGATGAACTGCAAGACCGTGACATCGTTCCTGCCCCTGCATTTGTGGCGACTGGTGAAGCAGAGCGTGCCAGCGCCGAGTTTGCGATTTGTTGGAATGTGGAAGGCGGTGAGTCCATTCAAGAGTCGTATGTGAACCTCATCCCGACCGCGCAGGGCGGTACCCATGTCAACGGTTTACGTTCGGGTGTGACAGATGCGATTCGTGAATTCTGTGAATTACGGAATTTACTCCCACGGAATATGAAGCTGTCTGCCGAAGATGTGTGGGATGGTGTCAACTTTATTCTGTCTTTGAAATTCCAAGAGCCACAATTTTCGGGTCAAACCAAAGAACGACTTTCAAGCCGTGAAGCCTCTGGTGTGGTGTTAAATATTGCCAAAGATGCCTTTGCACTGTGGCTAAATCAAAACTCCGATATTGCCATGCAACTGGCTGAAATGGTGATTGCCAAGGCCGGTCGCCGTTTAAAAGCCGCGAAAAAAGTGGAACGTAAAAAGATCGTTTCAGGTCCAGCTTTACCGGGTAAATTGGCTGACTGTGTGGGTCATACCCTCGAAGAATCAGAACTGTTTATTGTGGAAGGGGATTCTGCAGGTGGTTCTGCCAAGCAAGCACGTGATAAGAACTTCCAAGCGATCATGCCGATCCGTGGTAAGATTTTAAATACTTGGGAAGTGTCTTCAGACGAAGTTTTGGCATCGCAAGAAGTACATGATATTGCGATTGCCATTGGCGTTGATCCGGGCAGTGACGACTTGTCAGAACTCCGTTATGGCAAGATTTGTATCTTGGCCGATGCCGACTCGGATGGTTTGCACATTGCGACTTTACTCTGCGCACTGTTCGTCAAACATTTCCATACTTTGGTTGAGGAAGGACATCTGTTTGTGGCGATGCCACCGCTGTTCCGTATAGATGACAATAAAGATGTGCACTATGCCTTGGATGAAGATGAACTAGAAAGCATCTTAAAGAAATGTAAAACCAAAAATCCTCAAATCACACGATTTAAAGGATTGGGCGAGATGAACGCGAGTCAGCTGCGTGAAACGACTATGGATCCCGATACACGTCGTTTAGTGCAACTGGACTTGGATGACGTACAGTTTACTTCAGGTTTACTCGACAAATTATTGGCGAAGAAGCGCTCTTCAGACCGTAAATATTGGTTGGAACAGAAGGGTAATTTGGCCGATTTAGCGGTTTAAAATTGCAACAAGGAAAAAACCACGCAAGTGGTTTTTTTTTGCTTCAAATTTAGGAAAAGCTGCATGATTTGTGTGCCAAAACACCGTGTTTTTTGAAAAACGTCGCAAAATTGTTCAATTATAGGTCAAATGTTGGATACAAGTTTGTATGCATCTTTGCGGTGATTTTACGATTTTTGAATCGACCCATAAAAAATTAAAAGCAAATTTTATGATTGTAACTATGTGAAAAATAACATTTAAAAATAAATAAAAGCACTCAATCAAAATAAAAAATAAGGCTTGGCACAGTTATTGAATTGCTCTGTTGTGATGAAAGACAACAAATGCATTTTAAAAATGTGAATTACAAGCTTAGGTTGGGAGTGTGAATAATGTTTCAACGCAATGTATTTGCTAAAAGTATTTTAGCGGCAACGATGACTGGGGCGATTGCTTTAACGGGCTGTTCAAAACCTGCAGAAGAAAAAACAGAAAGCGCTACATCAGAACCAAAAGCCGCTGCAGCAAGTGGCGATACTATTAAAGTCGGGATCTTACATTCGCTGTCAGGCACGATGGCGATCTCAGAAACTTCTCTAAAAGATACGGCCTTGATGGCGATTAATGAAATTAATGCCAATGGCGGGGTATTGGGCAAAAAACTAGAACCTGTGGTGGTGGATCCTGCATCGGACTGGCCACTATTTGCGGAAAAAACCCGTCAGTTGATTACCCAAGACAAAGTAGCCGTGATTTTTGGTTGCTGGACGTCGGTATCTCGTAAGTCGGTTTTACCCGTGGTTGAAGAATTAAATGGCTTATTGTTCTACCCTGTTCAGTATGAAGGTCAGGAACAGTCTAAAAATATTTTCTACACAGGTGCAGCACCGAATCAGCAAGCGATTCCTGCTGTTGAATATCTGATGAGTGAAGAGGGTGGTAAGGCAGAACGCTTTGTACTATTGGGCACAGACTATGTTTACCCACGTACCACCAACAAAATCTTACGTGCATTTTTGAAGTCGAAAGGCATTGCCGATGCAGACATCATGGAAGAATATACCCCATTTGGTCATAGCAACTATCAAACCATTGTGGGCAATGTGAAGAAGTTTGCGGCAGGGAAAAAGACTGCTGTGATCTCGACCATTAACGGCGATTCAAATGTGCCGTTCTATCGTGAATTGGGCAACCAAGGCATCAAAGCTGCGGATATTCCTGTGATGGCGTTCTCTGTAGGTGAAGAGGAATTACGCGGTATCGACACCAAGCCGCTGGTCGGACACTTGGCATCGTGGAACTACTTCATGTCAGTGAAAAATCCAGTGAATACTGAATTCACCAATAAAATGAAGCAGTATGCCGTGGAATACAAATTGCCAAATGCCGATAAATTTGTGACCAATGACCCGATGGAAGCTACCTATGTCGGTATCAATATGTGGAAACAAGCGGTAGAAAAAGCAGGAAGCACAGATGTCGATAAAGTGCGTGAAGCTATGGCCGGCCAAGAATTTAAAGCGCCATCGGGCTATACCTTGCAAATGGATGCGTCGAACCATCATTTGCATAAACCAGTCATGATTGGTCAGATCCGTGCCGATGGTCAGTTTGATGTGGTACACAAAACGGCAAAAACCATTGCTGCAGAGCCATGGAGCCCGTACATCCCTAAATAATTCAATCCGAATGCCTGCTGCCATTGTGTAGTGGGCTTGTTTTGATGTGATCCCTAGATGGGGTTGTTCTATTACTCAATAGGGATGCTTATAAGATGAAAAAATTACGCAATTTCCCGATCCTTTTTCTATTCCTGAGCCAATTATTCTGTTTGCAAATCGTGCATGCAGAAACTGCAGCAGATGTGGTGCCTACGGTGCAATCTGTGCAGCAAGGTGACGCCATTCAGCAATTTGTTCGCGGGAGTTTTACCGAGCGACGCAGTTTACTGAATCAATGGCCGGGCGATATTGAATCCTTAGATCAGTTGGCCGCATTGGTCGAAAAAGACCAGTTATATAGTGGTCATGATGGTCAAACCTATATTTTAGAAACTGACGAAAAATTATTGAGCTATCCAGATTTGCAAACCGTGACGGATTGGCCTGCCGATTTATCTCAAGTCACCTTGGTGAATACCCTTCGTAAAGCCTTAACGTTTGCGCAAGCGAAAGAAAAGCTGCAATCGAATGATTTAAACCAACGTTTGGATGCAATTGATATTTTAGAAAATAACTTGGCTGAGTTGGATGTTAAAAATATTAATCAATTGTATTTAAATGAAAAAAATAACAAAGTTAAAGCCCGTTTAGCGCAGCTCAAAGCACGCTTGGATTATCAAAACCCTGATGTTTTACAAAAAATACAGGCGGCCAAAGTGCTGCAAGATTCTAACCGTCCCGATGTGTTGGCGATGGTGGAACAGGAATTACAACAAGCCAACCTGCATCCTGAGTTAAAAGCCGCACTGACAGAAGCCAAGAGCAATATTAAAACTCGGATTCAGGCCAGTGAATGGACTGGACATGTCTTTTCAGGTCTCAGCACGGCCAGTATTTTACTACTGGCGGCGTTGGGCTTAGCCATTACGTATGGTCTGCTAGGCGTGATTAACATGGCGCATGGTGAACTGATCATGATCGGGGCCTATACCACTTATGTGGTGCAAAGCCTGTTTAAGAGTTATCTCAGTAGCTATGTCGATTGGTACTTGATTGCCGCGATTCCTGCTGCATTTATTGTAAGTGCTTTGATCGGCATGTTGATTGAACGTACTATTATTCGTCCCTTGTATGGCCGTCAATTGGAAACACTATTAGCCACCTTTGGTGTGAGCTTAATTTTAATGCAAGTGGTGCGCATGGTTTTTGGTGCGCAGAACGTTGAGGTGTCGAATATTTCATGGCTGTCAGGGGGCATTGCTGTGACACCGAGTCTGATGCTGCCTTATAACCGTATTGCCATTATTGGCTTTACCGTTGCGGTACTCCTGTTGCTGGTTTACTTGCTGAATAAAACCCGCTTTGGTTTATTTGTTCGTGCCGTGACGCAAAACCGTCAAATGGCACAGGCCGTAGGTATCCGTTCTAGCCGCATTGACATGATGGCTTTTGGTTTAGGTTCGGGGCTTGCAGGTCTGGCAGGCTGTGCCTTAGCACAAGTCGGCAATGTCGGTCCTGACCTAGGACAAAACTATATTATCGATGCGTTCTTGGTGGTTGTGGTTGGCGGTGTTGGCCAAGTATGGGGCGCAGTATTGGCGGCTTTAGGTCTAGGTGTCAGTGGCACAGTGCTGGAAATCGGCATGGGTGCAGTCTTAGCGAAAATTATTCTACTGGTTCTTGTGATTTTGTTTATTCAAAAACGTCCACAAGGTTTGTTTGCCATCAAAGGCCGTTTTGTGGAGTAAGCGCATGAAAATCACTTCGTTATTATCGGATAAACCCTATAGCGGTATGGCGATTGCCGTGTGCTTTGCCATTTTACTGATTTTACCTTGGTTACATGTATTACCCGCCGATTCAGCACTGCATTTATCAGCGTATTGGGTCACGCTCATTGGCAAGATTATGTGTCTCGCCTTGGTGGCATTGGCCTTAGATTTGGTTTGGGGCTATGCCGGCATTTTAAGCTTGGGGCATGGTTTGTACTTTGCCTTGGGCGGCTATGCCTTTGGCATGTATCTCATGCGTGAAGCGGCAGGCGATGGCTTACCCGACTTTATGCGCTTTTTGAGTTGGACCGAGCTACCGTGGTACTGGATGGGTACTGAACATATCGTGTGGGCATTGGCTTTGGTGGTTTTGGTCCCAGGACTGATTGCCTTCATTTTTGGCTTCTTTGCCTTCCGCTCAAAAATTAAAGGCGTGTATTTTTCAATTATTACCCAAGCCATGACCTTTGCTGCGGCGCTACTGTTTTTCCGCAATGAAACCGGCTTTGGCGGTAACAACGGCTTTACCGGTTTTAAAACCATTTTGGGTATGGATATTACCTCTGCACCAATGCGTGCAACCTTGTGTTTCCTCACTGCGCTGACTTTGCTGGTCTGTTTTGTCGGCTTACGCCACCTGATGAATAAACCCTATGGTCGTGTACTCGGTGCAATTCGTGACAGTGAAAACCGTTTGCAATATTTAGGTTACCGCACCTTATGGTACAAGCTCTCTGCATGGGTGTTGTCTGCCGTGATCGCAGGGATTGCAGGCGCTCTGTATGTACCCCAAGTTGGCATTATTAACCCGAGTGAGATGAACCCTGTCAATTCGATTGAAATGGCGGTGTGGGTGGCTGCAGGTGGTCGCGGTACGCTGATTGGCCCGATACTGGGTGCAGGTTTGATCAACGGGATGAAGACCTATTTCACGGTGGCTTATCCAGAGGTATGGCTATTGATTTTAGGTGCGCTGTTTATTGTGGTAACGATATTCCTGCCAAATGGCGTGATTGGGCTATTAGAGCGGTTTAAAAAGGAGCGCAGCGAATGAATGATCAATGGGTTCAACCGCATGGCGGTCATGCCGCAGAAGGTTATGGACGACCGAAAGAGCAGGGTGCGGACTTCAGTCACGGGATTGCCCTGTATTTAGAAAAAGTCAGCGTTTGGTTTGATTCTTTCCGCGCATTAAATGATTTGTCGTTATATATCAAAGAAGGTGAGCTGCGCTGCATCATTGGTCCCAATGGTGCAGGCAAAACCACGCTGATGGATGTGATTACCGGTAAAACTCGCCCAACAGAAGGTTCGGCTTTTTTTGGGCAAACCTATGATTTGGCAAAAATGAGCACGGAGCAAATAGCAGAAGCCGGAATCGGTCGTAAGTTTCAAAAGCCAACCGTATTTGAAAATTTTACCGTGATGGAAAATCTGTTATTGGCTGCACCTAAAGATAAACGGGTGAAAAAGAGTTTTTTCAGCAAACTCGATCCAGATGCGCAAAACGCCTTGGACGAATCTTTAGCACAAATCCGCTTAGAAGAATTGATCCATAAACCGGCAGGGCTGTTGTCACATGGTCAAAAGCAGTGGTTAGAAATAGGCATGCTACTAATGCAGCGTCCAAAATTGATTTTGCTGGATGAACCTGTAGCAGGAATGACCGATGCTGAAACAGAGCGTACCGCAGAGCTGTGTTTAGAGTTGAAAAAGAACCATACCCTTATCGTGGTTGAACATGACATGAGCTTTATTGACACCATCAGTGAAAAAGTCACCGTGTTGGCGCAAGGTGCGATTTTGGCAGAGGGTACATTGGCCGAAGTCCAAGCCAATGAAGATGTCATTGAAAAATATCTCGGACGTTAAGGAGCAGACCATGTTAGAAGTCAAAGACGTCAATCAGTTTTATGGTGGCAGTCATATTTTAAGAGATGTGACATTTGCCGCTCCCGTGGGGGCGTGTTCAGTGGTGCTCGGGCGAAATGGTGTGGGTAAAACCACCCTCTTAAAATGTTTAATGGGCATTTTACCGATCAAGTCTGGGCAGATCTTACTGGATGGCAAAGACATTTCTAAACTGAGTCCAGAGCAACGTGTACGTGAAGGCTTGGCTTATGTACCGCAAGGACGGGACATTTTTTCAACCTTGACCGTTGAAGAAAATATTTTGATTGGGATGGCAAAATTTAAAGGCGCTAAAACCCGAAAAGTGCCAGAACATCTCTATGAGATTTTCCCCGTATTGGATGAAATGAAACATCGTCGAGGTGGAGATTTATCTGGTGGTCAGCAGCAACAATTGGCGATTGCCCGTGCGCTCGCTTCCGAACCACGGGTATTGATTTTAGATGAACCGACCGAAGGCATTCAGCCGTCGATTATTAAAGACATTGGCCGTGTGATTCGTCAGTTAGCCGATGGCGGAGAAATGGCGATTGTTTTGGTTGAACAGTTTTATGATTTTGCAGAAGAACTGGCAGATGAATATACCGTGATGGCGCGGGGGCAAGTGATTGCACAAGGTGTCGGTAGTGAAATGCCTGAAAAAGGCATTCGGGAATTGGTGGCGATTTAACATTTAGTTGACTGCGATGTGTGGCGGGCTTGTATCAATCAAGCTCGTTACTCTTTTCATTCAATTTACTACGCTCAAAAAATCGTTGCTGGTCATGGAAATGGCATCAAAAAAACGAGTGGCATAAATTTTTTTTGTTTTAAACCATAAGCTTAAGTTGTTCTCAGTATCGTCATTTGAAGCTTCAGCATGTCGTGCTTCAGTGATGCTAAGTGCAGTACTGAAACTTTGGTAAAGGGCGAATGGGCATCCATCAGTATTCGATCAACTGCAGTCGAATATACAAAATATCTGCTTTATTTTTGTGTGGATTACATTAATCTAAATGTACGACATAACAAGAAGATAAGAATATGGACGCGATATTATATTTGATCCCACCGAATGATTTGGAAACTCTGATTTTAGAAGCAGAAACCCCTCAAGATGTCTTGGATTCACCTTTTGTACAACACTCCTTTTTTTTAGGGGAAGCGTGGCAAGAGTTGAATCCATTATTAAGCGTGAACAGTGAGTCAGTTGCGGCACTGAGTTATGCCATTCAGGCAGAACATCCTTTGTCAGAGCGACGACCGGGACTGAGCCTTGCAGTGCATTACAATACTGTAGTTCGCGTTGCAGAAATCCATCAGGCATTACAACAGTTAAGCGTGGATGAAATCAAAAAACGTTATTTGGTCACGATTGCAGAAACCGCACCTGAGCAAGAGCTTAAATTGGCCGAATTAAAACTACTTTTTTTACAGTTACAAGATCTTTATCGTGATGCGGTGCGTCATAATTTATCGGTGCTGAGTGTGATACAAGATGGTATTCGTTTGGATAAATTACCATAAACACAGCTCAATACGGGCTATAACTGAAGTTGCATCAGGACCAGATCACGCCATTCACCAAACTTTTGTCCCACTTCGGGCATATAACCTGTTTGCTTAAAGCCTAATTTTTTGTGCAGGGCAATCGAGGCGCTATTGCCGTGATCAATGCCAGCGATCATGACATGCATACTTTGGCTTTTTGCATGCTGAATTAGGTGCTCTAATAATTGCTGACCAAGACCCTGTCGAGCATAGTTTGGGTCAATATAGACAGAATGCTCAACAGTATGTCGATAGCCAGCAAAATGGCGGAAAGAACCATAGTCAGCATAACCGGCGATTTGCTGTTGATCCTGATCTTCAATCACCACAAAAGGAAAATTTTGCTTTTGGAAATCCAGCAATTTCTGTTGAAAAGAGTCAAGAGTGTAAGCTTGATCATTCCATGTCGCAAAGCCGTTGAGAACTTCATGATTATAGATTGCGAGAATGGCCGCTAAGTCTTGTGGAGTTGCAGGTCGAATGAGAAAAGACATGCGCAAATTTCTGATAAAAATAAAGTCAATTTAAAAACTTAGGCATAAAAAAAGCAAGGTGATGAACCTTGCTTTTTTCTTCATCGCGTTCTGAGTCGAACTTAGAAGTGGTATTTCACCAAAGCGCTGACATCGTTTTGGTCCTGACCTTTCAGGCCATATTTGTTGTTCCAAACCGAGTGTTCAACACCTACGTAGAGCTTAGTCTTAGGAGAGATATGCTTACCTATATTCCATTTATATTGGCTTGTCCAGTTTAATTCACTAGCTTGCGCCCCTTTTTCAGCTGTTGACCAGTCAAGGAAAGCATCTACTAGAAAATCTTCAGAGCCAATTTTAAATGGCACAGCATAAGTGATCGTCATTTGATAATCATCTTTAGTACCGGCTGATTTAGAATCATTATCGGCTTTATAGAAGTTGATGTTTGCATACTGTGTATATGGAATGTCTAAAGCAAAGCCAATACCATACAAGAAGTTATTAAACTCAGAATTTTTGTCGTAGCCGGCATTATGTTCCCAAGTCGTTGCAATCAGAACGTCTTTGATCGGCCCCATAGAAAGGTCTTTACCAGAAACTTCGCCTAAGCTAAGGCGCGGTGCAAGCTCAAGGTAAGTCGATGCTTCATCATCTTTGTCCCAAGCTTGGTCAACGAAGAAGAATACATCTGAATATTTCAGTTTAGCGGCATATTCAGCTGTGATCGTTTTCTGTTCATTGTTGTCACCATCAAAAGGCACAACATAATTTTCACCATATAGGCCAGTTAAGCTGAAATCTTGCCATACGATAGGTGAAGCTTGAGTGAAAGCAGCAGCAGATGCTAATGCACATGATGCAACGATTTGTGTAAGTTTCATTAAAAAATATCTCCCCCGAGAAGCACTGAAAGCATACAGATTATTAAGCAAAAATAAAGCCAAATTTTACTCAACGGCAAAATTGTTTTGTAATTTGAAGGGGAAATACGCTGTGAATGATCGATGACGGTAAAAGCGAGATTTTGAGTTTGAATGGAATTGTGCAAATAGAAGGTGGGCGTCGAGGAAATGCACAAAAATATGACCCAAATCAATTAAAACAATGCAAATCTACAATAAAGTCTTGCTTTTTGTATGGATATTAAAAAAATATCAAAATAGCACTTGCAAAATTCTAACTTAAGACCGATATTCGAAGTATAAGGACACGGATCTGCAGACTCTAAAGTGTTCATCATTCAATGTGGAGGACGACGTTCCATACAAAGTTGAAGATGGTCATTGCTGTAACATTTACAGCAAATGTAACGTGCCAAGATAATAAGTTTTGCACAAATATTTATAGATATTACAGATAGATATGAGGATGATATTATGAACATAGAAATCCGTACAGATAAAAACATTCCTAATAGTGATCGATTAATTACATACGTTCGTGCAGAACTTAATGAAGAATTTCAGCGCCATAGTGAACGCATTACTCACTTTTCGGTGCATTTAAGTGATGAAAATGGGGACAAGGGCGGTAGCGACGACATTAAATGTATGATTGAAGCGCGTCCTGCTGGTTTGAAGCCTGTCGTGGTCAACCATCGTGGTCATAATGTAGATACAGCTATTCACGGTGCAATTGATCGACTTAAACGTAGTCTTGAACATGTGTTCGAAAAGAAAGAGAACCCACGCAGTACACAACCTGCTTTTGCTGAAGCAGATGACAGCGTAGATGACGAATAAGTCTCAAAATTTAAAAAAGCCCTGCGGGGCTTTTTTTGTGTGTTTTGTATTTTGTTTTACATGAAATTCAAACAAACGCAGCTTTATTCGGCATAATAGATCAAAATAAATTGAAGTGAGCTTTCCCGATGTTAACAGCGCAACAACAGCTTTTTGTGCAAGCGTTAGAAGAACAAGATCTTGCACAGGTGCAACGCCTGTTGGCAGATGGTCTTAATCCAAATTTTATCGACTTTGAAAAAGGACCTACGGTTTCTGTATGGTCTGATGGTTTGTTTAAATGGTGGGAAATGGTTTGCGAAGCATATGAAGCAGGTCAACCCTTAACAGCAGAACAGAAAGCACAACATTTAGACGTACATATGCAAATCTTGGAAGCGCTGATTCAAGCCAAAGCCAATGTGCATTTATGGGATGCTGAAGAAATTTATGGTCCATTATGGGATGCTGCGAGTGCAGCATGTGTCCCTGCGGTACAGCGTTTATTGGATGAAAAAGTGAATCCAAATATGATTGATAGCGATGGTTTAACCATTTTATCGTCGATTAGTGAATTATTTTTTGACTGTGATTTTGATGCGGTAAATTGGTCAGAAGCATTGGAAGAAGAAAAACAAACCTTGGAGCTTTTGCGTAGCCATGGCGCAAAAATGACCAAAGAATTAGCATAATTGTGAGTAAAAACATGACTGTATTTAAAGTTTTAAGCATTGCAACATTATCCAGTTTGAGCCTGTCTGCATTTGCGGCGGATTTTTCATTTGATCGTCCGGGCGCGGGTATGGGCACAGGCATTACCCCTGTAGGTCGTTTGGCATGGGAACAAAGTTTGCCAGCAGCGAGCTATAGTGAAAGTCGTGATGAAAATGGTGAAAAAGTAAAAAACACCACTTTAAATGCAGACATGTTATTCCGTACTGGTTTGGCAAAAGATTTGGAATTGCAATTGGGTTGGCAAGGTCCTGCATGGTCTAAAACCAAAGTTGCGGGTCGCTCAGTTGAAGATGATGGTTTGGGTGATGTCAGCATTGGCCTGAAAAAAGCCATTGATTTGAATGATGAGAAATTGTCGATGGCTATTCTTGCTGAAGCTATTATTGCGACAGGCAATGAAGGCTTTAGTGCTGAAGATGACATTTATAGTCTGACTTCAGCCGTGGCTTATGATTATAGCGATACAATTGGGACTTCAATGACCATGCGTTATGAGGTTCAAGATGGTGATTGGGCTGTGAGTGCAATTCCGGGAATGGAATATCACATTGCGGGTAATTTATCGGGCTTTTCTGAGCTGGTTTATCGCAAAGCAGAGAGTACCGATCAGGAAGTGTCTTTGGCTTCAGGTCTGACGTATGCCGTTTCGGATCGTATGCAGTTGGATGCGAGCGTCGGTCTAGAACTCACTGGCGGTCATAAAAATTATCAGTCCGGTTTGGGCGTATCTTACCTGTTCTAAAAGAACCCTAAATTTTAAAACGTATAAATACAGACTGAGGATGAATTCAGCTGAATGAAACAATGGACTTATGTTGCGGCAGCGGCTGTGCTGTCGTTCAGTATGGGCGTCTCTGCTCAGGATGCATTACTTTCAGCTGAAGATGCTTTTCCTTTCTCGGTCGTCTCCGATCGTGCAGATCAGGCGGAGCTGAGTTGGGATATTCCAGCGCATTATTATCTGTATCAGCACAAAATAGAGGTGAAGCAGGGCAATCAAGTTTTAGCTTTGGATTTGCCTGCTGCTGAGGATTTAAAAGACGATAACTATGGTCATACGCAGGTGTATTACCAACAGTTGAGTTTTAAAATTCCGACTCAAAAACTGCAGACCTATCAAGTCAGTTGGCAAGGCTGTGCCAAGGATCGGGTGTGTTATCCACCACAGAGCATCAGCTTTGAAACGGATGCTTCTGGCTTGGTCACACAGCAAAATCTTGCCAGTCCAAATAAACGCTTACTCGATTTTGCAGCAGAAAATACTGCCGAACAGCCTACGGCGAATCGTTTAGATCAGCAGCGGGCAGATAATGCTGCACTGGCTTCTGATCGCTATACCGCAAGCGACCAAATGTGGTCTGAAAAATTAGCACAAAGCTCCATATTTTATGGCCTTTTCCTGTTTTTTGGCTTGGGTTTTTTGTTGGCCTTTACCCCTTGTTCATTGCCAATGCTGCCGATTTTAACCTCACTGATTGTCCGCGACAGCCGAGGTTTAAAAGCGTGGATGATTGCACTGACTTTTGTCACCAGTATGGCGATGGTGTATGCCATTCTTGGCTTGGTGGCGTCGTCTGCAGGTTTGAATTTCCAGCGTTGGTTGCAACAACCCTCGACTTTAATTGCCTTTAGCGTACTCTTTGTGGTTTTTGCCCTGAATTTATTTGGTTTATTTGAACTGAAATTGCCACGCAGTTGGGTCAATCGCTTAGACCAAGCTCAGTCGATGCAAAAGGGCGGTAGTCTCGTTGGCGCTGGGGTCATGGGGATGATTTCAGCATTACTGGTCGGTCCTTGTATGACAGCACCGTTGGCAGGCGCATTATTATTTATTTCCCAAACCCAAAGTCAGTGGCAAGGTGCGTTATTGTTATTCACCCTCGGCTTTGGCATGGGGACCCCACTATTGTTGGCCAGTGTCCTTGGCTCACGGGTATTGCCTAAAGCGGGATTGTGGATGAATCAAATCAAGGTGCTTTTTGCTTTCATCATGTTGGCATTGGCTTTGTATTTTATTCGACCATTGATCAGTGAAGCTTGGTTACAGTGGTTATCCCTTGCTCTGGGGCTGGTGTTTAGCGCTTATGTGCTTTGGCGCATTTTATGGCGCAGTACTCAGCTCAAATGGTTATATATCTTGGTGTTCTGTGCAGCTGTACCTTATATTGTGTACAGTCAATATCAACACAGCCAACGTTTTTTAGTCGAAGAAAATCAACAACAAAGTGCTTGGCATGTGGCACATACAGCGGAAGAGTTTCAACGTTTATTAAGTGAAATTCCCCAAGGTCAATCCGCGATTATTGATGTCTATGCCGATTGGTGTGTGGCCTGTCAGCCGATTGAACATAAAGTTTTAAAATCGGCTGCGGTACAACAGGCTTTGGCACCGTATTACTTAATTAAGTTAGATTTGAGTCAGTATGATGCAACCCATCAAGTACTGCTCAATCAATGGGATATTTTAGGGCCACCGACCTATTTATTTTTAGATACAGCACATCAAGAGATACGTGGACTGCGTTTGACGGGTGCTTTTAGTGAGGAAGAATTGCTAGCGCAATTGGAAAAATTTAAATCGCGTGGAGAATAAAAATGATGCAATTATATATTGCCAATAAAAACTATTCGACGTGGTCTATGCGACCGTGGTTGGTGTTACACGCGTTTAATTTACCCTTTCAAGAGATCTTGATTCCTTTTTCTGAAGAAGCAGATGGCGGAGCATTCAAGCAGCAAATGTTAGCCCTACATGCCAATGGTAAAGTGCCCCTACTGCAACATGACGGTGTGATGATTTGGGACTCATTGGCAATTTGTGAATATTTGGCAGAGCAGTTTCAAGAAATCCCATTGTGGCCAAAAGATGCCACCCAACGTGCATGGGCACGGAGTATTTGCGCGGAAATGCACAGTAGTTTTATGCAATTGCGTAGCTTATGCAGTATGAATCTGCAGGCGGATTATGGTCGTCATGGTCAGAGATTATGGTCTGAACATGCTGAATTGCGTGCTGAAGTGACTCGAATCGAGCAGATTTGGTCGAGTCGTCCTGCGGTGGATGGCTTTCTATGCGGTGAATTTAGTATTGCCGATGCATTTTTTGCACCCGTGGTGACACGTTTACAGACCTTCCAGCTACCTGTGAGTGACAACACACAGCGTTATATGCAAAAGATTTTGCAGCAACCTTCTGTGGTGGCATGGATCACGGCTGCTCAACTGGAACAGCCAGTCCGTCGTATGGAACAGTATCCACGTTAAAAGCTTAATGCCGCATCTGAGCTATATAAAAGGTTTTAAACCAAATGGCTAAAGCTTTGTTGTTCGGTGTAGGCCATGACCATGTTACGACCACCAGCTTTAGCTGCATATAGCGCCTGATCTGCATGGGTCAGCAATTGTTGCGGTACCAATTCAGGCGTAGAAATTGCAATGCCAAAACTAGCTGTCACATGAATTGTCTGACCGTCATGCCCCCAAATTTCAAGCTGTTCAATGGCTTTTCGACAGCGCTCTGCAATGAAAATTGCTTGTTCTAAGTTAGAATTTTTTAACACCAAAATAAACTCTTCCCCGCCAAAACGTCCAACCACATCACTACCGCGTAAATGTTGGTTTAATACTTGGCTGACGAGAATCAAGGTTTCATCGCCTTTATCGTGTCCGTATTCATCATTGATGCGTTTAAAATGGTCTAAGTCCAACAAGACCAGTGCATATGTATCTGTTTTAGCACTATCGAGCTGTTCCAAACACTGATTGATACTGCGTCGATTAAATAAATTGGTCAGTGGGTCGACTTGACTGAGTTTTTGTATCAAATGCTCACGGTGACGCCATTGGCTCAGTAAGATTTCAAATAAAGCCAGACAGGTTAATAAAATAGGAACAATGAAAAAGATCATTGAGAAGAGCCAAAAACTATTTTGATAGCCATAGGCATGAGGTTGAAAAATCGGGGCATAGGGAATAATGCCGCGGATGCTTAAATACATACAAATGGATAAAAAAATCGTGGCTGGAATCAGCATGCTATAGACGATTTTTCGTGTAAATAGTACCAATCCAACGGTCACAAGGCTCACGTAGGAGATCATAGTGGCTGGACTCATGACGCCAATTAAATAACCATCACGACATAAAGAAATGACGAATAAGCCGACCGAAAGATAAGGTAAAATTAGCTGAATCTTGGGATTATCTTTTCCAGCATAGCAAGGCCAAATCAGCAGGACCATTAAGCAAAAAAAGACGATGTTGGTCCACAATTGAGAGTGGATGAGCTCAAGGTTAACCCACTGCCAAAGTTCTGGCGTGACATAAACATAAAATTTCCAGATGATCCAAAGCAGATGAATGGCTGAGCCAAGCATCAGCATGAGCATACACTTTTTCAGGATACTCCAATTCATCACCACTTCATCTTCCAGTAAATACTGGGCGATTCTATTGCGGAGGATCATGTCACGTATGCTTGATTTCACCGTCATCCTGTGTCATTGCCCTGTTCGAGTTATCAGTTTTTTTCTTAAAGTTTATATAGATATCATTTTATAGGCTTACATTAGCATGAAAATTTACA
This sequence comes from Acinetobacter sp. YH12096, assembly GCF_013419215.1. Lineage (NCBI taxonomy): Bacteria > Pseudomonadati > Pseudomonadota > Gammaproteobacteria > Moraxellales > Moraxellaceae > Acinetobacter > Acinetobacter sp. YH12096. The sequence continues at coordinate 41,071 of NZ_VPAM01000005.1, forward strand.
CTTGATAACGGTCAAGAACCGCTCAGTAATTTTAAATTTTTTACGAGTTTAAAAAGATTGTTCTAAAAATAAAACATAGTGTCATAAGGATCGGGATTATTCTATTTATGAAAAATGATTACACTAGGCTCAAGTTAATAACAACAGCTTTAGGTTTTAGTCATGAAAATTCTGCATATTGATTCAAGCATCATGGGCGACGCTTCAGTTTCACGTCAACTTAGCGCTGAAATTGTACAACAGCTACAGCAAAAACATGGTGATGCGGCACAGGTTCAACATCTCGATTTAGCTGTACAGCAGATTCCACATCTCAGCAGTGAAATTTTGATGGGTCAAAATGCAGAACAATCGGCTTTAGGCGAGCAGTTGTTACAACAGTATTTAGATGCCGATGTGGTTGTGGTGGGTGCTGCTATGTATAACTTCGGTTTGCCATCAACTTTGAAAGCATGGATTGACCGTATCAGTGTTGCAGGTCGTACCTTTAAATATACAGAACAAGGTCCAGTGGGCTTGGCAGGTGACAAAAAAGTTTATATTGCCAGCAGTCGTGGCGGCGTGTATGGCGATAACAGCCCTGTAGATTATCAAGAAGGTTTATTAAAAGCCGTATTTAATTTCACAGGTGTCAGCGATATTGATGTGATTCGTGCCGAAGGTGTCAATATGGGACCTGACATGAAAGCACAAGCAATGGCGACAGCTCAGGCTCAAATTCAAGCCATTTAACAGATTGACATTTCCCTCTTAGGTCAGCATCTGCTGACCTTTTTTTATGGTGGCTTTGATCAGTTTTCAGGGATTAGTCCTGATCCAGTCGGTGTGCAAAATCAGCTAAATCACTCAGCGCACGCTGTCCTTCTTCAAACCATGGGCTAAACATTTGGAAGTTATGCCACATGCCAGTGTACAGCTTAAATTCGACATCTAGGCCGGCATTTTCTGCTTTGACTTTAAAGCGCTGCGCATCATCCAATAAAATTTCTTTAGAACCCACTTGAATATGAATCGGAGGCAGTCCTTTGAGTTCGGCAAAAAAAGGCGAGACCAATGGATCAGCTCGATCGACCGAGCGTGGTACATAATAATCAATGCCTGTTTCGAGGGCTTCTATGCTTAACAGCGCATCATGCTTGAGGTTATAGCGTAGGGACTCACTACTCAACGTCAGGTCTAAAAACGGTGACATCAACACCAAACCACTGACTTGTGGAAGTTGTTCCTGTTGAATTTTAAGAGCTAAGGCAAGCGCTAAGTTTGCACCACAAGAGTCGCCTGACAAAATAATATCTTTGGCTTGAACCCCTTGATCTAATAACACCGCATACACATCAAAAAGGGCATCGAGTGCTTCAGGAAACTGTGCTTCAGGGGATAAAGGATAATCCAAATGTAACACTTGCATTTGCGTGCGTGCCGCAACTTGAGTCAGAAACGCCCGATGCGTGTTCATCGAACCCAAGAAAAATGCGCCCCCATGAATATGAAAAATGAGTTGGGTCGATGCCTGTTGTGGTTTGATTTCTTCGGCTTTTAAGCCGGCTAAGCGAATAGGACGAATTTGTACATCGGGGTTTTGGGGAAATGCACGACACATTTGTTCCAAAGCAAACCTTAAAGTATTGGGCGGTAAATTGAATTGGCTCGGCCCACGAATTGTGGTTTTTAAAATGCTTTCTGTAATCAGTTGTTTCGTCAGTGGCGATATCTTCATTGTCTTTCCATCTTTTTCTATTTTTGGAATCGTGTGAGCATATTTACCAACACAAATTACAAGGTTACACTAAACGGTCACATACAAAAATTGATAAATTGTTGTGACTTTTGGATACTAATGTCGTCTATATCAGACCAGGGAAATAAACAAAAATGAAAAAAATTGCACTAGCATTAGGATTGATGAGTTTAGCCGCATTTGCAAATGCTGCAGATCCGCTAAATGGTACAACTTGGAAAACCATTGATGATAAAACCAAGCAGCCAAAAGCGATTGTAAAATTCACTGAGCAAAAAAATGGTACGCTTTCTGCGAGCATTCAGTCAGTTTTGACACCAGGTGAAGAGAACGCTTGTAAAAAATGTGAAGGCCCATATCACAATAAATCATTAAAAGGCTTACGTATTGTGACAGGTCTTAAAAATGTAGGTGGTACAAGCTATGAAGACGGTTCAATTTTGGATCCTCAATCAGGTAAAACTTACAAATTAAAAGGTCAATTGGCTGATGGCGGCAAAAAACTAGAGCTTCGCGGCTTTATTGGTGTTGCTGCTTTAGGTCGTAACCAAACATGGATCCGCGCCAACTAATTTGACGTGATTCCAACAAAAAAGCCTGACGATGTCAGGCTTTTTTATAGCCTATTTTCAGCCACAATTGAACTAGAGCCGTGCATGAGTGTGATAAAAAAATTTATTTCAACGCACGATAAGCGCTTTCATCAAAGCCAACCAATAAATCGCTACCTGTATCCAATACAGGGCGTTTAATCATACTGCTATGCGCTGTTAAACACTGAATCAAATTTTCTTCACTGGCTAAGGCCGCCTGTTGCTCTTCTTCACTGAGTTTTTTCCATGTGGTGCCTTTTTTGTTGAGAATCACATCAGCACCTTTGGCATCGAGCCATTTTTTCACGGTTTCAGCATCAATCGCTTCTTTTTTATAGTCATGAAATTCGTAGCTTAGGCCTAATTCGTTGAGCAAGTCGAAAGCTTTTTTCATGGTATTACAGTTTTTGATGCCATAAATTCTAAGCATGAACAGGTGTCCTCAATTATTCAAAACAATAAGATAAAAAATAAAATCAGCTATTATCCTACAGGCTAATTCATCAATGCTCAAAGCTCGATCTGGATATGGATTGAGAAATAAATGTTTTGCTGTAAAAGTCGCATGTAATAAATATTGGGTATTGTCATCAAAACGACATTTTGGTGTTTTAAAATAGCCTACAGAACAAAACGAATCAGAAAAGAAAGCGCTGCGATAACAAGAAAATTCAGCTTAAGGTTGCATAGTCAAAAGTAGAAAGAAAGCGAGAATAAGAAAATGCTGTGCAGATCGAATTTTTAGCTGTTTTAGTTGGGGGATGTTTTGAGTCTATAGATGTGGGGACTAGATAAGAGAAAACCCGCATTTAATCATCCTGATCATGCGGGTCTCAGTCCAACGTCCATTGTCACATCCTTGAAAACAAGCTAAATCATTTAGTTTGTTTTTATACTTCCTTCGGCGTCCAATCCTTTTGTGTCATCCTGACATGTCCCTTTGCCGTGCGACCATAATGCTACGTTCGAGTTGTGAGATAAATCCACAAATTCGTCATGTAATGTGAGAAATAACCTCTAATTTAGTAAACAATCGTTCACTCAATTAATTGCTGAGAGCTTAAATTTTATAGTCAATAATCACTGGGGCATGGTCGCTAAACCACTCATCTTTGAATACCCAAGCATTCACAGTACGTTCTTTCCAGTCTGGCGAACATGCATGGTAGTCAATACGCCAACCGACATTTTTGGCACGTGCTTGTCCTCGGTTAGACCACCAAGAGTAAAGCTCGGCTTCTTTACGTACCTCACGGAAGGTGTCGACATAGCCAAGTTCATCATAAATATGATCGAGCCATGCACGTTCATGTGGTAAGCAGCCCGAAGCCTTTTGGTTCCCAGACCAATTTTTAATATCAATACGTTTATGCACGATGTTGTAGTCACCGCAAACAATCACTGACTTATTTTCAGCACGCCATTGCTTCAAAATTTGTTTGTATTCGTTTAAAAATAAATCTTTACGTGCCTGAGCTTCTTCACCCGATGAACCAGAAGGCAGGTAGAGCGAGCAAATATGTGCAGTTTGTCCAAGTCCTAAATCGAACTCAGCAGAAATAAAGCGGCCTTGGCTATCGGCTAATTCAAAGCCTAAGCCATCTTTCACTGATACAAAGGGTAGGCGGCTATAAATCGCAGTACCGGCATAGCCTGGGCGTTCTGCAGGGAAAAGGTGTGTAAACCAACCTTCGGGTTTAAATTTATCGGTCCATTGTTCATGGGTAATGCGGCTTTCTTGCATGCAGATGACATCGGCATCTGAAGTTGCCATCCAGTCAAAAATACCTTTTTTTTCAGCGGAACGCAGACCATTCACATTAATTGAAACGACACGTAAAATTTTTTGATCACTTGGATAGCTACTCTTTGGTATCATGCTCAGGTTTAACCTCAAACTTAAAAAAATGGAGCACCTCATGACAGCGCAAGCGGCATTTAATCCACAAGCTTTTATCGAACTCGCATTATCACGTGGTGTGCTTAAATTTGGTGAGTTTACTTTAAAATCGGGTCGTGTGAGTCCTTATTTTTTTAATGCAGGTCTACTGAACGATGGTGAAGCCTTATCATTATTGGCTTCTGGCTATGCAGCTAAATTAACACAATGCGATAATGTGGAAGTGGTCTTTGGCCCAGCTTATAAAGGTATTCCATTTGTAGCCGCTACGGCTGTTGCACTGTCACAAAACCATGGTGTGAGCGTACCTTGGGGCTTTAACCGTAAAGAAGCGAAAGACCATGGCGAAGGCGGTGTATTGGTTGGTGCGTCTGTTGAAGGTAAAAAAGTCTGGATCATTGATGATGTGATCACTGCGGGTACAGCGATTCGTGAAGTAGTAACTATTCTGAAAAATGCCGGTGCACAAATTGCGGGCGTATTGGTGGCGCTAGACCGTCAAGAAAAAGGTCAGGGCGATTTGTCTGCGATTCAAGAAGTACAAAAAGAACTCGAAATCCCAGTTCATGCCTTAATTACCATGAAAGATTTGATGACTTTCTTAGAGGCTAAAGGTGAAACTGAAGCTTTAGCGAAAATGGAAGCGTACCGTGTTAAATACGGCATTTAATTTTTCGGGATTTCAAAAGGCAGCTGAAGCTGCCTTTTTTACGTCTTTAAATGATGATTGTTGCATCTAACTAACAAAAAACGTGAAATATTGCTTAAAAAGTAGGCGTTAAACGTGAAGAATCAATAAAAAGCCGTCTCAGTGCGCTATTTACTGAAACGGCTTTAGTTAAACTATTGATGCTTATAGAAAATTTAAAGAATTTCGTATAACGTGTATTATGTTAATTTTAGATTTACTAAAACTATTTTTTGAGAACTAGGCTGTTATGGGAACTGTAAAGCTCAAATCTTCTGATGAAGTTTTTCAATTAAAAATTAGTCTGCTAGGTAGTGATCCTGAAATCTGGAGAACTATTCAAATTTCATCGGCAGCTACTTTATCTAGGCTCCATAAGGCAATTCAATCCGCTTTTGATTGGGAAGATAGCCATTTACATGAATTCACGACTATTAAGCATGAAAAGATCAATAAAAGACAAAAATTGAAAGAAGTTCTACGTGTAGGTAAAAAAATTATATATACATATGATTTTGGCGATTGTTGGGAACATTTGATTACTGTAGAAAGCAGACAATCTCCTGATTTAAATAAAAAATATCCATGTTGTATAGATGGTCAAAATCATGCTCCATTTGAAGATATTGGAGGAATTTTTGGATATCTTGATATTTTAGATGCATTACAAGACCCCAAACATCCAAGATATGACGATTACATGCAAATTATCGAAGATGAAATAGGAGAGATAGAGTTTGATCCGACCTACTTTAATTCACATGATATTAAGTTTTAAACCTGATTTAACATAAGGGCTGTTATACGAAATTGCAACTAAATATAGTTGCAATTATTATTTAAAAGTAACTATACTTAGTTGCAATAGCAGTAGGGCTGAAGTATGGGTAAAACGGAAAAGTTACTGGAAAAATTTGGAAATTCAAAAAATACATTTCCGTATAAAGATTTAGTCGTTTTACTGAATCAGCTCGGCTATGAAAAATTTGAAATGGCAGGCTCTCGTGTCCGTTTTTTTAATACGAAAACTGAACACATGATTTTACTGCACAGGCCACACCCTGAAAATGAAATCAAAGGTGGGGCTTTGAAATCTGTAAAACAGGCACTCAAGCAGGAGGGATTTTTATGAGCTATTTAAAATACAAAGGTTATCTAGGTACAATTGAACCTGATCTTGAAACAGGTGAGTTATTTGGAAAGCTTGCATTTATCCGTGATCTCATCACTTATGAAGCAGAAACATTAAAAACTCTTGAACAAGCTTTTCAGGAATCTGTCGATGGATATTTAGAGTCTTGTGCTGAATTAGGTAAAAAACCCGATCAGCCATTCAAAGGTACATTTAATGTCCGTATTAGTCCTGAGTTACACCGTAAAGCTGTTTTAGCATCAAGTGATAATTCTCTTAATGCTTTTGTAAGCGATGCGATTCAAGAGAAATTAATGCGTTTAGGTGCTTAATTTATTGAAGCCTAGATTGACATCTAAAAATTGAAAAAAATTAGTAAAAAAGGGAGCTTACAGCTCCCTTTTTTGTGTTATTCCTAAGTAGAAATGTCCTACCTAATAACCAAATAGAAATGTCCTATATGGACATTTCCAAGTCAAGCACAGGATTTAGATTTCGTTCTTGAATTGCTGTTTTCTGTGCACGTCTGCTTGGCATCTTTTGAGAACGATTACGTTTGTTTTGCTGTTCCAGTTCTTCATGTTGTTGTTGGATATGATTCAGAACAGCACTCAACCGTTTATTCTCAACAATCTCTCGCTGATTCAGCTGACTTAATTTATCGAAGAGGCTGTAATTGATCTTTCGGCTATTATGCATGATGGCTACAGTACCATCCGGGTATTCCAGGAACTCAAGATACTTACCGATCAACCTCTGATTTTCTTCGGTGTTTTCCAAGAGATATACGCATTTATCATAAGTAATCGTCAGGCTATTCGTGACTCTGCGGGGTTCACGCCAAGTAAAAATATCATCTAACTCTTCGGCTGTTTCAGTGATCGGCCGATGTAGATTCTTAGGATTAAAAGCCATCTTGGCGAACTTCTGATTGAACTGCTCAATGAAGCAGGGTAGCCAGGCATTCGCTTGCTCAATCGAACAGATGCCTTTCAGGCGCATCTCCTTGATCAGACGGTCCTGAAGGGTTCTGTTGGCCCGTTCTACACGGCCTTTGGCCTGCGGTGAATTGGCGAAGATGATATCGATATTCAGGGTGCTGAGTACACGTCCAAACTGGGTAATCTTGGTGTCTTTCTTGCTGCTTTGATTCACTCTAAAGACTGAATGTTTGTCGCTGTAAAACGCTAAAGGCTTACCGTGCTGTTCGACATATAAACGTGTTGAAATCATATAGTCAAAAGTTGATTCTGACTCACAGAAGCGTAAATGCTGTAATTTGCCTGTGGCATCATCAATGAACACCAGTAGGCAGCATTTAGCAGCGCGTCCTTCAAACCAGTCATGGTGTGAGCCATCAATTTGGATCAGCTCACCAAAGCAATCCCGGTTGTAACGAGGCTGATACGGGCGCTTCAGGCGCTTGGATCGAGGAATCCATAAGTCAGCTGCAATCATCCAGGAACGCAGGGTTTCTACTGAAAGATCGAATCCATGCACGGTGGTGAGCTTTTCATGCGCTAAAGTGGGTCCGAAACCATGGAGTTGGTCAGAAACAATATTGAGGCATTTGAGTCTGAGTTCTTCAGGAAGTTTGGAATTGCTGATTTGGCCACGACCGGCATGGGCTAATGCAACTGGACCTTGGGCTTTGTATTTCTGCAGTAAGCGTCTGATCTGACGTTCTGAAATATGAAGTAGCTGAGCAGCCTGGGATTGAGTTATGCGTTGATCGCAGATTTCCTGCAAGACCGACAATCGTTTAAGTTCTTTATCCGACATAGACACCAACATATCAAACCGTCCGCTAAGGAAATCGCAAAAGTGCATATTCTAAAAGCGGACATTTTTACTTTGGAGAAACCGGACATTTCTATTTTGGAGTTACACAGCTCCCTTTTTTGATTTCGCATAAGGTGTATTATGTTAATTTTAGGAACGCTACAAGATAGATTAGACTCGATTTTTTCTCTTTTTGAGATATAAATAACAAATCAACAGAAAACTAAGCCAAAATAAGTAGTCCAAAATAAAGTAGTGAAGAAGGAACTCATCTAAATCCCAAAAAATAAATAACACGCTTATATTGTTACCAGGTGAAGTGAAATCTCCATCAATTAAGAATGGCTTTGTTGCACAAAGATTTCATAACTATATGATTTTAAAAGTTTTGATTATTTTTTGATCTAAAATTAAATTTATTTAAATCAGATGCTTACATATTTATGCAACAAAGCCATTAAAACTTAACAAAAACCTGAACTTGTAAAATAATCTAAATATCAATTACTTAATTCTCAGAAAAATATTATTATTATTGTGTTATTAATGTTTAATATTTGTGGTTTGTATGTTTTGGATTCTTATAGCAGTTCTAGTTTTGATTAGTACACTATTAATTATTTCTATATTAAAGGAATATCTTAAAAATCCTTTCAGATAAATGACTCAATTTTAATCTATTTAACATAATGGCGATTATACGAAGTACACTTGTATATTAATATAAATATCAACTACTTAATAAAAATAGAAAAATCCAAAAATGCCCAAAAAGCCGACTTTGAAACAAGTCGGCTTTTTTATGATCGATTTTGATAGTTTTTGCCAAGAAAATTGGCTAAAAAAATGATCAATTTAGCAATCAGTGCCCATTTCATACGGATCCAGGTTCCAAAACTATCCCCAATTGCTGGGGATAAAATTTAGGCTATTTTGTACGCTTTGGCTCACATAAAACTCGGCCCTTTGCGGCTATCCAGGATAGGTGAATTTTCCTATGATGAAGTCATAGAGAACAGGATGTTCCAAACAACAAGAATAAGAAAGATCGCACCAGGAGCGTGAGGTAAGACAGGAGTCATACCTAGCAACCCAATATGAGAAACCCCGGCAGGATGCTGGGGTTTTTTATTATCTAAAATATTTAGATCAAAGTTGGATGGGCATCCAGAATGCGAATTAAAGTCGCTGCAGGACCAGTCGGATAGCGTCGGCCTTGTTCCCAGTTCTGTAGCGTTCTCGCGCTAATATGCAAACGTGCAGCAAACTCTGCTTGCGTTAATCCAGTTTTCTCACGTACTTCTTTAATATCTGGCAATTCAAGCTCTGTGACTCGACTGGCCTTTATCTCATTACGTTTGATGGCACCAGCTTCTTTGATTGAAGCAACCAGGTCATCAAATAAGTTGTTATCCATGAAATTGCTCCTTTACTAATTGACGCAGGATCGATGTTTCTTTGTCTGTCAGATTATCTTTCACAGACTTTGGATAAGCCACCAGGAAAAATATCTGATCATCTTCTGTGACCCAATAATAGATCACCCGGATGCCGCCGCTTTTACCTTTATTGCCTTGAGTACAGCGTACTTTACGAATTCCACCACCATTCTTGATTAAGTCACCTTTATCAGGTTGTACCAAAAGATCTTGCTGGAGCTGACGATACTCTTCATCACTTACAAGCTCTTTAATTTGCTTGGTAAAAACACTGGTTTCAATGAATAACATGAGCTCAAGTACGTCAATGGCGTATAAGAATTTTAGCAGTTTTAGAATAAAAAAACGAGAAAAGGTAGCTCTCATTTCTCATAACCGAAATTATCTTACGTGATTAGCTTCAATTTTGATTTTTAGGTAATAGAAATTACAACCAAAAGGTAAATAAATATTCAATTTTTTGATACAAAAAGTCATTTATAGTATATTTAATTAATTGATATAATTTACATTAAGTACATTATTAGAATAAATATATAGAATGCCTCGTTTAGTTCTAAAGGCTAAATCAATAAGATCTTTTGATCCTAAATTTTTGATGGCCTTAATTGATTGTCTACCTTTAAATCAGCGACCCTCTATTAAGGAATTATTAAATCTTTATCCAGAAGAAATTAAATTAGATCTAACCTCTGAAGTATTGGAGTCTACTATTGAAAAAATATCAGCTCGATTAGGTACGGTATTCGATATTCAACATTCATAATTTAAAATTAAATAATAGATGTTATATGAAAGGCACAATTCATGAGCCTTTTCATCACTCGTTTAACATAAAATCTCTTATACGAAACTCTCTTCATCACACTTCTTACATTCCAACATTACCCCTAACTTTTCGTTCCGTCCTTGCTCAGTGATAACCCAAGGACGGTTTTGCCAAGGCGGATCATGCCGGACATGCTGTGTATGGCCACAAGCTAAAATAGCATACCAATGATTTTCATCATCCAAGGCAAAATCAACAATGGCTTGCTGCATATCGGACACCTATCTAAACTGAACTTATGTTGAAAAGGGGAGAGAGCTCATGCTGAGCAATCACAACGGCTTGAATATCAAATTGCTAAATAGACTGTGAAATTTGGTTTATTTCTGCCGCACGCTTACGCCGCGACAGTTCTATTTTTCCCGCCATGTTTGGCTTTATACAGCGCTAGATCAGCACGCTTAATTGTATCTTCGTAGGTACAATCTTCAGGCATGATGGTTGTTACTCCTATGCTCACGGTGACATGGGCGTTATCTATTGAAAACCGACTTAATTCTTTTCTGGAATGTTCATGAATCCGTTTGGCAAATTGAATGGCTTGTTCACAGCCCGTGTTGGGTAATGCGACCACAAACTCATCTCCACCTAAGCGGCAGGCGCAATCAGTCTTGCGCAGCGTTAAACGAAGAATATTTGCGACTGCTCGGATTGCCTCATCACCGACATGATGACCTTTGCTGTCGTTGATTTTTTTGAGGTTATCAAGATCGAACATCAAAATCGAGGTCTGTATGGAATGTCGTAGGTATGACTCATAATGTAATGCTAAGTCATGCTCTAATTTTCTTCGATTGAAAAGACCGGTTAACTGATCCGTATGGCTGAGTTCCTTCAGCTTAATTTCCAAGTTGTGACGCGCTGAAATATTACTTGCGACCCAAAGCACAACGTCTTCTTCATCTACTGAAAAACTGAGGGCTTGGATGCGCACCTCAAACCAAATGGGCTCTTCAGGACCATAATCGGGCAGACCTTTTACATCCCTATTGCTCAATTCGTACTCTTCGATGAGTAGATTTCCTGACGCTAGAGCTTGGTCGATCAGTTGCATAAACAAGTTGGCTTTATCTGGCTTGATCACATCTGAAATATAGGTACCAACAAGACCGGAACCATCGTGGTAATAGCGATTATCGCGCCCACCAAAAACCGCAACGTATTTTCCACTACGCGATATGACAAAAGCAGGGTCTGGCAAAGCATTAAGAATGATAGCCATCTGCTCAATGTTGATCATTAATTAATTCTATTTCTTTATTTACAATAATTAACACAATAGCTAAAAAAAAATAAAAAGCACGTGTTTTTTCACCAAAAATAGTGATGGGCGAGATGTAGATGTGATGAATATCTGTATCGATTGTTTGGCGTCGATTTACACAGGCCTAACGCCATAATGCTTTCACGGCTTATTTCCTTTATTGAGATAAGGCCGATGATAGAAATATATCGAATTATCGCCTGCATCACACGAATCCATACATACACATGCAAAATCAGAATAAACAAAAGAAAAATCTCGGCTATACTCATTCATAAATTGATAATGAACAGAGCACTGAATAATGCGTGTACTTGTTGTGATGGATCCCATCGAAAATGTAAACCTAAAAAAAGATACCTCAATGGCGATGCTATGGGCAGCAGCACGTCGTGGACATGAGCTAGGCTATGCATTACAGCAAGATTTATATATCGATCAAGGCAAAGCCTTTGGTTTGATTTCACCGCTAAAAGTTTTTGAAGACTACAACCACTATTACGAACTCGGCGAAAAACAAAAAGAACCAATTGCTGCTTATGACGTGGTTTTGATGCGTAAAGATCCGCCGTTTGACATGAACTTTGTCTACACCACCTATATTTTGGAACAGGCTGAACGCGAAGGTGCATGGATTATTAACAAGCCACAAAGCCTACGTGACTGCAATGAAAAATTGTTTGCGACACAATTCCCTGAACTTCAAGTACCAACCTTGGTGACTTCGCAGCAAAGTCTGATTCGTGAATTTTTACAAGAACATGGTGATGTGATTGTGAAGCCATTAGACGGCATGGGCGGCATGGGCATTTTCCGTTTATACCAAGATGGCGTTAATATTGGTTCAACCATTGAAATCCTGACCAATAACGGCACACAGCCGATTATGGCGCAGCGATACATCCCAGAAATTGTGGATGGCGACAAGCGCATCTTGATGATCAATGGCGAACCCGTACCGTATTGTTTGGCGCGTATTCCGCAAAATGGCGAAGTGCGTGGCAACTTGGCGGCAGGTGGTTTGGGCGAGGCGCGTCCATTGACCGAAAATGATAAAGCCATTGCAGCCAAAGTTGGGCCATTCCTTCGTGAAAAAGGGTTAGTGTTTGTTGGTCTGGATGTGATTGGTAATTACGTGACTGAAATTAATGTCACCAGTCCAACCTGCGTACGTGAAATTGATGCGCAATTTGGCACCTCGATTGCCGATGATTTATTTGATGTCCTTGAGGCAGGTTTAAAAGCTTAATTTTGCACTAGATTTAAAAGAGTCCTTCACGGGCTCTTTTTTTGGCCTGCGCTAAGGGGAGGGGAGCTTAAAAAGCAAAAAAACTGTAAGTGAATGCAATTAAAGTGAAAAATTGTCTGATTTTTTTTCAATTCTCATAGATTAATAATAAAACTAGTTTAAACTTTTAAAATAGTAGAAAAAAACAATCATACGCCTGTTGAAAAAAAGTAAATTACCTTTCACGGTCATGCGTTTGTGATTACAATTGTTTGCTTAAAATCGAATATCATTAGCCTCTTTTTAGAATTGAAGAATTAGACAGTGACCGAAGTAACGCAAGTAAAGCCGAAACATGTCATGATGATGGCTGCCGGAACCGGTGGTCACGTCTTTCCAGCGCTCGCTGTTGCCAAAGAGTTGCAACAACAAGGCTGTGAAGTTTCTTGGCTCGCAACGCCAACAGGTATGGAAAATCGCCTGCTTAAAAATCATAATATTCCAATTTATCAAATTGATATCCAAGGCGTACGCGGCAATGGAGTCGTGCGTAAGCTGATGGCACCATTTAAAATTCTCAAAGCTACATTGAGTGCCATGCGTTATATGAAACAACTCAAAGTCGATGCAGTTGCAGGCTTTGGGGGGTATGTGGCTGGGCCGGGTGGCTTGGCAGCTCGTGCATTGGGCATTCCAGTCATTATCCATGAACAAAATGCGGTGGCAGGTTTTACCAATACGCAGTTGTCACGTGTGGCCAAAATTGTTTGTCAGGCATTTCCAAATACCTTTCCAGCACAAGATAAAATCGTAACCACAGGGAATCCTGTACGTAAAGAAATTACAGAAATTTTAAATCCGTCATGGCGTTACCAAGAGCGTGAAAAAGCTGGGTTGCCATTACGGGTTTTAATTGTGGGTGGCTCACTGGGCGCACGTGCCTTAAATGAATGTGTGCCGGCAGCCTTGCAGCAATTAGAACAGCCACTCAGTGTATATCACCAGTGTGGTCAAAATAACGCTGAAAGCACATTGGCTCGTTATGCAAATGCACCTGAACATATGCAAGTTGAAGTTCAGCCGTTTATTGAAGATATGGCAGCAGCCTATTCTGCAGCGGATTTGATTATCTGCCGTGCTGGTGCGCTAACCGTCACTGAAATTGCGACAGCAGGTGTAGCAGCCGTGTTTGTTCCTCTGCCAAGTGCAGTGGATGACCATCAAACTGCAAATGCAGGGTTCTTGGCCAATATCAATGCTGCAAAAATTTGCCCACAAGCGGATATGACCGCAGAAAGTTTAACAGCGTTGTTGAAGCCGCTGATGAATCGCCAACGACTTATGGAAATGGCGGTTAAGGCTCGACAACAGGCACAACCCGATGCGACACAGCACGTGGTTGGTTTAATTCAAGATTTGTAAAATTCGAGTAATCTATGTCTCCATCAACGCCTGCCGATCAAGCGAAAAAGCTCATTAAAGTGCCAGAAATGCGCCGTATTAAACACATCCATTTTATTGGGATTGGTGGTGCGGGCATGTGCGGTATTGCCGAAGTATTGAAAAACCAAGGCTATAAAGTTTCAGGTTCAGATATTAAAGCGTCGAAAACTACGGCTCAGCTTGAAGAAAACGGCATTCAAGTTTTCATCGGTCATGCTGCTGAAAATATTCAAGGCGCCAATGTAATCGTGGTATCAACAGCCATTGATTCTGAAAACCCAGAAGTGAAAGCGGCGATTGAAACCCGTACACCTGTTGTACGTCGTGCAGAAATGTTGGGTGAATTAATGCGTTACCGTCATGGTATTGCCGTTGCTGGGACGCATGGTAAAACCACGACAACCAGTCTTGTGACCTGCATGTTGGCAGAAGAAAATCTGGATCCAACTTATGTCATTGGTGGTTTGTTAAATCGTACTGGTGTGAATGCTGCATTGGGTGCAAGTCGTTATATCGTGGCCGAAGCGGATGAATCAGATGCATCTTTCCTGCATTTACAGCCGATGGCAACGATTGTCACCAATATCGATGCTGACCATATGGATACCTATGGCGGTAGCTTTGATGTATTGAAAGATACCTTTGTGCAATTCTTACAGCGTCTTCCATTTTACGGTTTAGCCGTGATGTGTGGTGATGATGCCAACATCCGTGAAATTATGCCGCGTATTGGTCGTCCTGTCGTGACTTATGGTTTCAATGAAGACAATGACATTCGTGCTGTTGATGTGGCTCAAGAAGGCATGCAATCACACTTTACAGTTTTGCGTAAAGACCGTGAGCCGTTACGTTTAACCATTAACTTGCCGGGTCTTCATAACATCTTAAATGCCTTGGCAGCGATTGGTATTGCAACGGATGAAGGCGTTTCTGATGCTGCGATTGCACGTGCCTTAGAAAGCTTCAGTGGCGTAGGTCGTCGTTTCCAAGTCCAAGGCGAATTTGAAGTTGAAGATGGCTTGGTGAAATTGGTCGATGACTATGGTCACCATCCAAAAGAAGTGGAAGCGACCATTAAAGCAGCACGTGCAAGTCATCCAGATCGTCGTTTGGTGATGATGTTCCAGCCACATCGTTTTAGCCGTACGCGTGACTGTTTTGATGACTTCGTCGATGTCTTGTCTCAAGTCGATCAACTGTTGTTATTAGAAGTTTATCCTGCAGGTGAAAAACCAATTGTGGGTGCGGATAGTCGTGCGTTGGCTCGAAGCATTCGTCTCCGTGGTGAGGTTGAGCCGATTCTCATCGATCCAGTAGAAGGCAACTTACAAGCAGTAATGAAAAAAGTGTTACAAGCAAATGACTTGTTATTAACACAGGGCGCAGGTAATGTTGGAGCAATCTCAATCGAACTTGCTCAAAACAATCTCTATGTAAAATGATCACCGCTGGGTGATCCAAAGTTTGTTTAGACCGTAGATAAAAGTTTAAGGATATAAACGTGTCAAATGCTTCAAAATTCGGCAAAGTTGCCGTGTTATTAGGTGGGAAATCTGCCGAACGTGAGGTTTCTCTCGATAGTGGTAAAGCTGTACTTGAAGCATTGGTGCGTTCGGGTGTAAATGCCGAAGCATTTGATCCGCAGCAACGCAGTGTGACTGAGTTGGTGGCTTATGACCGTGCATTTATCGTACTTCATGGCCGTGGTGGTGAAGATGGTCAAATTCAGGGTACTTTGGAATGGTTAAACATTCCGTACACTGGAACGGGCGTTCAAGGCTCAGCGATTGGTATGGATAAAGTCAAAACTAAACAAGTTTGGCAAGGTTCAGAACTACCGACAGCACCTTATCGTATTGTCAGCAAAGATTCAGATTTACAAGAAATTGTAGATTCAATTGGTTTGCCATTTATCATTAAGCCGGTGCATGAAGGCTCAAGCATTGGTATGAGCAAAGTTGAAAAAATTGAAGACTTTGCAACCGCAATTGCCAAAGCGACCCAGCATGATGCAGTTGTGATGGCTGAAAAATGGATTACCGGACGTGAATTTACCATTGTGATTTTAAATGGTCAGGCATTACCTGTGATTCGTTTAGAACCGCCTGCAGATGTGGCTTTTTACGATTACGAAGCGAAATATAACCGTAACGATGTGCAATATGGTATTCCATGTGGCTTGACTGAAGATGAAGAAAAGCGTCTACAAGCTTTATCTTTACGCGCTTTCCAAGCGGTAGGTGCGAGTGGTTGGGGTCGTATTGACGCGATGCAGGATGCCGAAGGAAACTTCTGGTTACTTGAGGTAAATACTGTTCCGGGTATGACCAGTCATTCTCTAGTACCAAAAGCTGCTAATGCTGTAGGTTATAGTTTTGAAGATCTTTGTGTTGCAATTTTGGAACAAACCCTGACAGGTGCGGCACACTAAATTATGGCTCAACTTCCTGCGTCTATGCGCCGTAAACGTGCAGCAACGACATCGATACATGACAAACCACCGACACGTAAGGAAAAACTTACCAATGTGGGTGGATGGCTGTTGTTGTTTATTGCATGTGTGGTTTTGATTGCCGGAATTTGGGGGCTATATAAAGTCATGACGGATGCACGTGTGGCTGAACTTGATGTGGTGGGTGTGCGGAGCGCCCAAGAAAAACAACAAGTCATGTCATACGTTTCACCGATGATGACTGAAAACTATTTTACCTCTGATTTACGTGTCATTCGTGACCGTACTTTAGAAATCTCTTGGGTCGATCGCGTGGTGGTATCGCGTGCATGGCCGAATGCAATTCGTGTACGGGTGATGCCGCGTCAAGCGATTGCACGTTGGGGAACTGGGCGACTGTTAAGCGACAGTGGTGATGTATTTGCTGAATTAACTCCGACCAATCATCAGAATTTACCGTTATTGCATGGGCCGACGAGTCAGTCCAAAATGATGATGCGTCGCTATAATGAAATTAATCAACTATTTATACCTGTTGGCATTCGTTTAAAAGAATTATATTTAACCGAACGAATGACTTGGTTTATGCAGTTTGATTCAGGCTTACGTGTGATTGTCGATCAGGATCAAACCATGAGTAAGTTGCAGCGTTTAAGTTATCTCGCACACAGTGACTTAAAACCTGTTTGGCCACGAATTTCTGCCATCGATTTGCGCTACCGAAATGGTTTAGCGATTCAATGGAAAAACTCTGTGCCAGCAAAGTCGATAAATGGTCAGTTTGTTGTAACCAGTGATGACATAGGCATTGCGAATGCAGCGCCTGTAAAGCCATAATGATCGGCTTTATAAGTAGAGGCTTTAAGCCATAAATTAAACAAACATGTGAATGGTAGTAGTAAATAATGAATGAAGCTGTTCCCTCGGTTGTTGCGATTGACATTGGGACACACAAAGTTTCAGTTTTGATTGGTAAGGTACACGCGCCAGACAATATCCAAGTGGTAGGGATGGCGACCGCTCGTAACCGCGGCATGAATAAAGGGAAAATTGTCAGTCTCGATAAAGTTGTTACCGCAATTAAAAATGCAGTGCAGGAAGCGGAAGATATGGCGGAATGTCGTGTACATTCTGCGTGGATTTCCATTCCAAGTGCTGAACTAAAAAGTTTTTATGCCTCTGGTCGTACTCCAATTGAAAATAATGACCATGCGATTACCACCAATGAAGTGGTGCGTGCTTTAGAACTGGCCAAAGCCAGTCATTTAACGTCTGACCATTATTTGGTGAGTGCTGTACCTTTAGGTTTTGAACTAGATGATGAACCTGAGTGGGTATTAAACCCGATTCGTATGTCAGCACGGAGTATGACAGGACATTATCATTTGATGATGTTACCCATCAGCACTATGCAGAATTTGGATCGTGCATTAAAAGGCGCCAATATTGGTGTTGAACGCATGGTCATTTCATCATTAGCAACAGCTGAAGCCAGTTTGCTTAAAGATGAAAAAGAATATGGTGTGTGCTTGGTCGATATTGGTGCAGGTACGACCAATATCGCGGTGTATTTAGATGGTCGCTTGGCGATGACACATACCTTGCAACGTGGCGGTGAGCATGTAACACGTGATATTGCTGCTGTATTGCAAACCACAACAGAAGAAGCGGAACGCATTAAGCTGTTGTATGGTTGTGTCGACCTGAAAGTGGTTAAACCTGAAAGTATGATTCAGTTCCAAGGGATTGATGGTCCACAAACCATTAGCCGTATTGAACTGACCGAAATCATTATTGCGCGCTATGAAGAAATCTTTAATCAAGTGCGTAATGAATTGGTCGATCATGGTGCAATTCATGGTTTATACCATGGTGTTGTACTCACAGGTGATGCCTGCCAAATTGAAGGAATGGTGACATTTGCACGCCGGATTTTAGGTGTCTCTGCACATTTAGGTAATCCACCTATGCAAGTGTATGCCGATGATCAACAGCAAGCAGCTTTACGTCGTTCACAATACGCGACTGCCGCAGGTCTGTTAATTTTCAGTCAAAGCGAAACACAAGATACGATCGTTGAGCCAGAAGATACGGAAAAACTTTCAGTATTGAATCGGGTAAAACGGGCATGGTCGGGCTTCAATGACACCTTGAAGTCGATCTTTTAAGTTGAAATATTTGGGAATATTGTTGGGAAGTTGTACGGATTATTGCTTGTACTTGACAAGCTGGAACTTGGACAGCATTCTAAAAAACAATTTTTATTAAGATCAAGGCAGTATACGGGCTGAAGTGTCTGCCAATTATGGATTAGGAATTTTTTAGGCATGGCCTCATTTGAATTTTTAGAAGATGATCAAAGCGACAGCAACGGTCAAGCCCGTTTCACAGTATTCGGTGTGGGTGGTGCTGGCGGTAACGCTGTGCAACACATGTTGGAATCAGATATCGAGGGTGTAAAATTTGTTTGTGCCAATACAGACAAACAAGCACTCGACCGCATGAATGCACAATTTAAAATCCAACTCGGCGAGCAAAGCACGCGTGGTTTGGGTGCAGGTGCAAATCCACAAGTGGGTCAAACTGCTGCTGAAGAAAGCCGTGAGTTGATTCGCCAACACCTTGAAGGTACGGACATGGTGTTCGTGACTGCAGGTATGGGCGGTGGTACTGGTACAGGTGCTGCGCCGGTTGTTGCTGAAATTGCCAAAGAAATGGGTATCTTAACGGTAGGTGTGGTGACGACTCCGTTTAACTTTGAAGGTAAACGTCGTCAGCAATCTGCTGAGAAAGGTATCGAAGCCCTTGAGCAACATGTTGATTCTCTAATTATTATTCCGAACCAACGCCTGCTAAAAGTGTTCCGTGATATCTCGATGAAAGATGCTTACAAAAAAGCAGACGACGTACTGTTAAATGCTGTACGTAGTATCTTTGATCTTGTGGTGCGTCCTGGTCATATCAACCTTGACTTCGCCGATTTGAAAACTGCGATGAGTACACGTGGTTATGCCATGATGGGTGCAGGTTCTGGTCGTGGTGAAAACCGTGCACGTCAAGCTGCTGAACAAGCGATCCGTAGCCCATTGTTAGATAACGTGACCATCATGAATGCAAAAGGCATTTTGATTAACGTAACAGGTGGCGATGACGTAACCTTCGGTGAAATTGAAGAAATCACAGATGTAGTGAACCAAATTGTGGATCTTGATGAAGGTCAAGTGTTCTACGGTACGGTATTTGATCCAGATGCACGTGATGAAATTAGTGTAACTGTGATCGCAACGGGTTTAACTCGTAATTCTGCCGATTCTGCTGAGCCAGTGAAACGCCCTGTCGCACAAGCAACACGTACAGTCGCTTCTGCACAAGCTCCTGTAGATGAAGATGATGTACCAGCGATTCAACGTCAACATAATGAAGCAGCTGCTCCGGCGGCTGCGGTGGCGTCAGCATCGAATTCACGCCCTACGCCAATGAGTATTCAAGACTACTTGAAAAATCAGCAACGTAAATAAAACAAATTCAATGACTTAAGTGTCTATTGATTGCAAAAGGTAGCTGATCAGCTACCTTTTTGTTTTTTATCAATGGCTAAATATGCTAACGTATAGCGGTTTTGTGAACTGATGATAGAAGACACATGTTGAAACAACGTACCCTGAAACGCATCGTGAAAGCGAGTGGCATCGGACTGCATAGTGGGCAAAAAGTGATGATTAACTTTGTGCCACATCATGCCGATGGGGGCATTGTGTTTCGTCGTATCGACTTAAATCCACCGATTGATATTCCAGCTGATGCTATGCTGATTCAAGAAGCATTCATGTGTTCTAACTTGGTGCAAGAAAATGCTAAGGTGGGCACAATTGAGCACATTATGAGTGCGATTGCTGGTTTAGGGATTGATAACCTGATCGTGGAAGTGTCGGCGTCTGAAGTGCCCATTATGGATGGGAGTGCCGGCCCATTCATTTATTTGCTTATGCAAGGTGAACTACAAGAACAAAATGCACCTAAAAAATTCATAAAAATACGCAAACCTGTCGAAGCACTGATCGATGATAAACGTGCTGCCTTCCAACCGCATGACGGTTTCCAATTAAATTTTACGATTGATTTTGACCATCCTGCATTTAAGAAAGAATTTCAATCGGCAACCATCGACTTTTCAACCGAAACATTTGTCTATGAAGTCAGTGAAGCGCGGACTTTTGGCTTTATGAAAGATTTGGATTATCTCAAAGCCAATAATTTGGCTTTGGGGGCGAGTCTCGAAAATGCCATTGGCGTAGATGAAAATGGTGTGGTCAATGAAGAGGGTTTACGCTTCTCGGATGAGTTTGTTCGTCACAAAATATTAGATGCTGTGGGTGATTTATATTTGCTTGGTCATCAAATTATTGCGAAATATGATGCCTATAAGTCAGGTCATGCATTAAATAATCAGTTATTACGCAATGTCAAAAGTGATCCAGATAGCTATGAAATTGTAACATTTGATGACATTAATGATTGCCCAATTAGTTATGTGAATGTGACATAAGTCATTGTCTTATAATAGTGATGTTATATTGTATCATTTGTAAGTGTTAAGTCTGTCACATTCTGAGCATTCAAATTTGTCTGTTACAACTGGGTGGTTACTTTTTATTGCTTGCCAAACGCAGCATTGCTTGGCTAAGCTTAGGGTCGCTCACAAAGTCAGCAGCATTACGGAGTAAATCCTGAGTTTCTGTACTGAGGGTTCTTGAAATTTTTTCAGGGGAATGGGGCGTTGGAGACGGAGTTCTCAGACGGACTTGAATCTTGTGTAAATCCTTGAATTCGTATATTTGTGATAATTGTGCAATATATTGCTTTTGTAAATAGGCCAACTGACTTATCAGTGCCTGATTTTCTCCAGTTAATATAAGTACACCGTTTATATAACAAACGACTTGCCATTGATCCGGTTGGGGCAATAGCGGTTGAACAATTTTCGTAAGCTTCTGCCATGCAGCAACTTGCGTTGAGAGAAACGACAAGTTTCCTGTTTTTATGTGTTTTCTTGTTGGTTGAAAGACGTTGACAGGTTCTGACATACATATTTCCTACATGTTTATGTCTTAATCTTATGCGCTCCTTTTGGCTGATATCAAGGACGAAATCACACAAGGAACAAAAGAGAACAGTTTATAGAGGTTTTTTATGCATTTACGACGTATTTTATTGGCGTTTTCATTGGCAGCTTCGGCCGCTTCAGTCGCTTTTGCAGATTTAGTTGAATTAAATCAAGCAGACTCATCAGATCGTATTGAACAGTTAACTCGCACTTTGTCTCAAGGTGCTTACTCTGAAAGCAATGATATTGATGTTCCAGCGGAAACGAAGTTGAATGTTCAAATTCGTGAAAAATCAATTGAACTCAACAATGCGACAATCGCAAAAAAATACGGTTCAAGCAATTCCTCTCAAAACTATTCAGCAAGTTCAAATAATCCATATTCATGGTTAATTGCCCACCCACTTCCAGACATGAAGCGCGTGAGCTCAAATTATGGTGGCCGTACCATGGGTGGCCGTGCAGAAAATCATTCAGGTTTAGATCTTTCTGCGGCAAGTGGTACACCTATTTATGCAACGGGTCCAGGCATTGTAACCAAATCAGGCTGGGGCACAGGTTATGGCCAATATGTTGAAATCAACCATGGTAATGGTTACCTGACACGTTATGCACATGCATCACGCTTAATTGCACGTGTAGGCGACCGTGTTGCTGCGGGTGAGCATATTGCTAACGTTGGTTGTACTGGTCGTTGTACTGGCCCACATTTGCATTACGAAGTAGTGAAAGATGGTCAACGCAAAAACCCATCGACGTATTTAGCGATGTTGCCATAAGCGCATACAACATCTGTATACGAAGCCATTGTCTGAACCTCTACAGACAATGGCTTTTTTATTTATCGCTAATAACTATAAAATTATCATTCTAAAAAATATTGTCTGTATGAAATATGGCGAAAATTGACCCAAAAATGTAAATTTGTGTAATTGTTAATCAATAAGTATTTAGTAAATAAATAATAGAGCTATTTCGTATTCATCTGTGGCGATAACTCAGCCTAGCCAAAATATGGTACTAATAGAGCCATATATTTAGCACATAGGATAGGTGAAGTATGGCGTTTTATGGCGATACAGATGCGCAAGAAACCCAAGAATGGCAGGACGCATTTGATTCAGTTTTACAGCACATGGGAACTGACCGCGCTGCATTTTTGCTTGAAAAACTCTATCAACAAGCGATTGCTAAGCACGTTCCCATTCAGCGACTAAATACTCCTTACTTAAATACCATTTCAGTTGAAGAACAACCGCCTATGCCGGGTGATTCGGATATGGAGCGCCGTATTCGTGCGCTGATCCGCTGGAATGCCTTAGCGATGGTACTGCGTGCCAATAAAACAGGTGACGATTTAGGTGGTCACTTGGCAAGTTTTGCATCATCTGCCACTTTATATGACGTGGGTTTTAACCACTTCTTCCGTGCCAATAGCGACAGCTTTGGCGGTGACATGATCTATTATCAAGGTCACTGTGCGCCAGGTATCTATGCACGTTCGTTCTTAGAAGGTCGTTTGACTGAAGAACATTTAAATAATTTCCGTCGTGAAGTTGGCGGTAAAGGTTTACCTTCATACCCACATCCGTACTTGATGCCAGATTATTGGCAGTTCCCAACCGTATCGATGGGTCTAGGCCCGATCATGTCGATCTATCAAGCACACATTCAAAAGTACTTGATGAACCGTGGCCTGATCAAAGAAGAAAACCGTAAAGTTTGGGCTTACCTCGGTGATGGTGAAATGGATGAACCTGAAAGTACAGGTGCCATTTCACTTGCAGGTCGTGAAAAGCTCGACAATCTGATTTGGGTCGTGAACTGTAACTTACAGCGTTTAGATGGCCCAGTTCGTGGTAATGGTAAAATTATTCAAGAACTTGAATCATTGTTCCGTGGTGCAGGCTGGCGCGTAATTAAGGTGGTTTGGGGTCGTCATTGGGATCCGTTACTGGCAAAAGATGATTCAGGTGCCTTAAAAGCGGTGATGGAAGAAGCGGTCGATGGTGACTTCCAGCGTTATCAAGTGAAAGGTGGTGCGTATACGCGTGCACATTTCTTTGGTAAGTATCCTGAAGCTGAAGAGTTGGTGCGCAACTTAAGCGATGAAGATATTGATAACCTGAACCGTGGTGGTCATGACCCATTCAAAGTGTATGCGGCTTATGCCGAAGCGATGAAGGAAACGGGTCAGCCAACAGTTATCTTGGCAAAAACAGTCAAAGGTTATGGTTTGTCGGAAGAGATTGAAGCAGTCAATAAGACGCATCAAATCAAGAAAATGCAGCTTGAGTCGTTGAAATACGTGCGTAACCGTTTCAACTTGCCATTTACCGATGAACAGCTTGAAGAAGTGCCATTCTATCGTCCGAGTGAAAACTCGCCTGAATTGAAATACATGAAGGCGCGTCGTGAGGCATTGGGTGGTTATTTACCTGCACGTCGTAAAGAAAGTGAACAGCTGGCGATTCCTGAATTGTCTGTGTTTGATGCGGTACTGAAAGGCAGTGGCGGTAAAGAGCAATCGACGACCATGTTGATGGTACGTTTGATTTCATCATTATTGAAAGAAAAAGCCATTAAAGATCGTGTCGTACCAATTGTGCCAGATGAAGCGCGTACTTTCGGTTTGGAAGGTATGTTCCGTCAGTTGGGGATCTATGCTGCGCATGGTCAAAAATATACCCCTGAAGACCAAGAACAGTTGATGCATTACCGTGAAGCTAAAGATGGTCACATGTTACAAGAAGGGATTAACGAAGCGGGTGCGATGAGTGCTTGGGCTGCGTTAGGAACCAGTTATTCAACCAATAACTTGCCAATGATTCCGATGTATATGTACTACTCGATGTTCGGTTTCCAGCGTATTGGCGATATTGCATGGGCTGCAGGTGATGCGCAGGCGCAAGGCTTCTTGCTCGGTGCAACTGCGGGTCGTACAACACTGAACGGTGAAGGTTTACAGCACCAAGATGGTCATTCACATATCTTGGCAAATACGATTCCAAACTGTATTTCTTATGACCCATGTTTTGGTTATGAGTTGGCAGTGATCGTACATGATGGTTTAAAACGCATGTACGTGAACCAAGAGCGCGTGTTCTATTACTTAACAGTAATGAATGAAAACTACGAACACCCTGCTATTCCTGAAGGTGCTGAAGAAGGCATTAAACGTGGTATGTATCTCTTCGAAGAAGATGAGAAAGCAACGGTTCAGTTGATGGGTTCAGGTGTGATTCTGCGTGAAGTGATT
Source organism: Acinetobacter sp. YH12096 (assembly GCF_013419215.1). Lineage (NCBI taxonomy): Bacteria > Pseudomonadati > Pseudomonadota > Gammaproteobacteria > Moraxellales > Moraxellaceae > Acinetobacter > Acinetobacter sp. YH12096. The sequence goes on from NZ_VPAM01000005.1 coordinate 65,922, forward strand.
AAAGCGGCGAAAATCCTTCGTGATGAATATCAAATTCATTCAAACGTGTGGAGCGTCACTAGCTTTAACGAATTAGCTCGTGATGGTATGGCGTGTGAAGAATACAACCGCCTACATCCATTGGCTGAAGATACGAAAGAAGCTTGGATCTCTCAATTACTTCGTGAAAAAGACGGTATTGTGGTATCGGCAACCGATCACATGCGTGCTTATAGCGAACAAATCCGTGCTTATCTTCCAGACAATCGTCCGTTCGTTGCATTAGGTACAGATGGTTATGGTCGTTCAGATACACGTGGCAACTTACGTAGCTACTTTGGTGTCGATGCCGCACATATTGTGGTAGCAACATTGAAAAAACTCGCGGATGAAGGCGAAGTTGATGCGCGTTTAGTCAAAGATGCTATCTCAAGCTTTGAACTAGATACTGACCGTCCAGTGGCATGGGCTCCGCAGGAAACGCCGGAACTGCATGCTGTGGCTGACTACAAAGAGGAGAACTAATCATGCAAATTACGACTCCTGATATTGGTGTAGATAAAGCAACGGTCGCTGAGATTTTAGTGAAAGTCGGCGACAGCATTAGCGTCGATGACAGCATTGTGTTGTTAGAGTCTGATAAAGCCTCTGTTGAAGTACCAAGCACTTCGGCAGGCGTGGTGAAAAGCATTGCAGTTAATCTGGGTGACAGTGTTGCTGAAGGTGCTGTGCTGATCGAGTTGGAAGCAGAAGGTCAAAGTACTGCTACAGCTGAGCCAGTACAAAATGCAAGTGAAGACGAAGCAGCAGAACCAACTCCGGTTGTGGAAGCAGAACAAACTGCAGCAGCATCTGTTGCAGCCAATGCTCCTCAGTCGCAAAGCATCGATGTGCAAGTTCCTGATATTGGCGTAGAAAAAGCTACGGTAAGTGAGATTTTGGTCTCTGTTGGTGATGAGATTGATGTCGATCAAAGTATTATCGTGGTGGAATCAGACAAAGCGACAGTCGAAGTCCCAAGTACTGTATCAGGCCGTGTTGAATCGATCACAATCAGTGCTGGCGATGTAGTGAAAGAAGGTGTAGTGATTTTAACGGTGAAAACGGCGGCTTCATCTGCTGCGGTTGAATCGGCTGCTGTGCAAGAAACTGCACAGCCTGTTGCTGCACCTGTTGTTGCAGAAGCAACACCAGCGCCGTCTACGGCTGCGGCGTCTGGACCTGTTGATATTGCAGTGCCTGACTTAGGTGTTGATAAAGCAGCAGTGGCTGAAATTTTAGTCGCTGTGGGTGATGTGGTTGAAAAAGACCAAAGCATCATCGTGGTGGAATCAGACAAAGCAACGGTAGAAGTGCCAAGCTCTACCGCTGGTAAAATCACCGCGATTCATGTCCAGTTAGGGCAAAGTGTCTCTGAAGGCGTCGCTTTAGTGACGATAGAAGCCGAAGGTCAAGCTGTTGCAGCACCCGCACAAGCAGCGAAACCTGCACCAGCTGTAGCACAGCCTGCGACAGTTGCACCTAAAGCTGAAAGCAAAGTTGAAGCAGCTCCACAATCACAAGGCGCAGATAAACTCACCAAAGAGCAAAATGCTGCCAATGCCAAAGTGTATGCAGGACCGGCCGTTCGTAAGCTTGCACGTGAATTGGGTGTGGTTTTGGCAGAAGTCAAAGCATCTGGCCCGCATGAGCGTTTAATGAAAGAAGATTTATTCGCTTATGTGAAAACCCGTTTGACCACTCCGCAAGTTGCACCTGCAGCTCAAGCTGTGGCACAGGTTTCAGGCTTGCCGAAATTGCCAAGCTTTGATGCTTTTGGTGGTGTGGAAGAGAAAGTTTTGACACGTTTACAACAAGTGTCGATTCCGCAATTGTCTTTAAACAATTTTATCCCGCAAGTGACGCAATTCGATGCTGCGGATATTACCGATCTTGAAGCTTGGCGTAATGATTTAAAAGCTAACTTTAAGAAAGAAGGTATTGGCTTAACCATTATGGCTTTCATCATCAAAGCAGTGGCTTATTTGTTGAAAGAAGAGCGTGAATTTGCAGGTCATTTGTCTGATGATGGCAAGTCAGTATTGCTACGCAATGAAATCCACATGGGGATTGCCGTTGCCACGCCTGATGGTTTGACCGTGCCTGTACTGCGTAATCCAGATCAAAAATCGATTAAGCAGATTGCAATTGAGCTGGGTGAGCTGAGTCAAAAAGCACGTGACAAAAAACTATCGCCAAAAGATCTACAAGGTGCGAATTTTACCATTACCAGTTTGGGTTCAATTGGTGGCACGGCATTTACACCGTTGGTCAACTGGCCACAGGTGGCGATTTTGGGTATTTCACCTGCAACCATGCAGCCAGTATGGAATGGTGAAAGCTTTGATCCACGTTTGATGCTGCCGCTGTCATTGTCATACGATCACCGTGTGATTAATGGAGCGGACGCTGCACGTTTTGCCAATAAACTGACGAAGCTGCTCAAAGATATCCGAACTTTATTGATCTAATCTGACCTGTTTAAGTTTCAAAATGAACCCTGCTTTGGCAGGGTTTTTTTATGGCGTGGTGGTGGACTGACAAAGCCAATCAGGAAGTTCAATGGGTGAAGGGTAGAGCTTTAATGCCGAGTTTGCGTTGAGGTTATAGGTGAGTGGAAGCGTACGATGTGGCTGCGCCGTCGACCAAAGCTTATGTCGTAAATGTTCAAAGCGTTGAAAGTCTTTTAAAAATAAGCCCCAAAACTTTTCATAATGCTCAAGTTCTTGCACATGTTGATGCTGATATGCATGTGTTTGACCGTGTTGGTGCTGAAAGTCATAGCCCATCAGCCAAATACGCTGCGGTTGAAAGAGATGTGCGAGTGAATAGGCTTGAAGGCCGCAATTATTACCATAAACAAAGTACGGTGAATGAAATAACTCCGCTTGCGTATCGATACGCACGGTTTTAAAGTTAATCACTTCATGTTCAGGATATGGACGGTTGTGACCTAAACCACATCCGCTAATGATGTCACCTCGAAAGGATGCTTTGAGCATGGGCTGATACTGTAACCACCATGCATAGTCTGAATGATGAGCAATTTGAGCCTGAGGAAGTTGAAGAAAACTTTGATTACAGCAAATGATCAGCAGTTTTTTTGAGGGCTGAATGGTGGTTAAGTCGAAATTGAGCTGAGATGGACCACCTGCAATGATTAATACATCCTGCACATGCATATAGTGTTGAATAAATTCTTGAAATTTTTGATTATTGTTTTGCATATCAAATTGAGTCATCGAAAATTAAAATTGCGAAAACATGCATTCCTCGCTAGAATAGCATTACTTCATTGGGGAGTAGCCGCTTTTTACGCAAAGTAAGAAGGTGATGGTCAACATATTTGCTCTAAAACGAGCATGGTCATCATAGCAAAGAACCAAATGAGCTCTTCGTAGCTTTCTTTTGTTGGCAAGACCTTTGATTTATCACTCTGCACATTGGCTAGCAGGAGGGATAAGTCATCGGTATATGTTATTGCTAGCCAGAGAAATGCACCATGTTAACCGCTTTCTTCATTTCCCTTGCTGTTGTTGCCCTGTCAGAAATGGGCGATAAAACACAATTACTTGCCTTACTGCTTGCTGCACGTTTTCGTAAACCCGTTCCGATCTTAATTGCAATTTTCCTCGCGACTGTGGTGAACCACGGGGTTTCTGCTGTGCTGGGTCAATGGATTACCACTGTTTTAAGTCCAACCGTTTTATTGTGGATCGTTTCTCTGGGCTTTATTGCTATGGCGGTGTGGATGTTGATCCCCGATCAATTGGATGATGAATCTGAAAGTATCAATAAGTGGCAAAAATATGGGGTTTTCGGCGCCACTTTCGTTTTGTTCTTCTTGGCTGAAATTGGAGATAAAACCCAAATTGCCACTGTTGCACTGGCTGCACGCTTTGACAGTATTGGCTGGGTGACTTTGGGGACGACATTAGGCATCATGTTGGTTAATGCGCCTGCGGTATTTATTGGGAACAAGCTAGCTGAAAAACTACCGATTTCACTGATTCATAAAATTGGCGCCTTGGTATTCTTGGTGATTGGTTTGGCTGCGTTGGCACAACACTATTTATTTTAAATAATGATCTCACCATATTAAAAATACATGAAATCCTGAGTTAAAAACTCAGGATTCTTTGCCAATAAATGAGACCCAATTCACTGATATTTCAGATAATATTGACTTAATATTTATTGTAAGTTTCCCTAAATAAATATATGTTATTCACCTATAGAATATATTTTTTTTGATAAAAAATTTGGGGAATGGGAATGGCTTTCGAACGCACAACATCACAGGTACTTTATGATGATGGAAAGCATAAATGTATTAGCTTTACCAGCTTGGTAAAAGGCGAGGGCGTACAGGCGAACCAGTTCCTGATTTTGGATAATGAGCGCGCAGCGGTGCTCGATCCGGGTGGTGACTTGACCTATGTCCCACTGACTATGGAACTGAATAAATATACCCGTTTGACCAATCTTGACTATGTGATGGCCTCGCATCAGGACCCAGACATTATTACCTCGATGCCGCGTTGGTTGGTTTATACCGACGCCAAAGTGGTGGCATCTAAGCTGTGGGCGCGTTTCTTACCGCATTTAAACTCTGCATTTATGAGTGACCGGATGAAAGGCAACTGGTTGGATCGTCTGATCGAACTGCCAGATCATGGTCAGGTGATTCCATTAGGCAACAGTCATTTGGTGGCTGTTCCTGCACATTTCCTACATTCGGTTGGTAACTTCCAATTTTATGACCCGATTGCCAAAATTTTATTCTCAGGGGATATGGGCGCATCTATGGTGGATGATGCCTCTAAACCTTTAGAAAATTTTGCCGCTCATATTCCTAAAATGAAAGGCTTCCATCAGCGCTACATGTGTTCGAACAAAGTGATCCGTCTGTGGGTCAACATGGTACGGACGATGGATGTGGAAATGATCGTACCGCAGCACGGCACGCCATTTATTGGTAAAGAACAGATCAACCAATTCTTAGATTGGATCGAAACCTTGCAGTGTGGTGTCGATTTAATGGATGAAACAGTCTTTACTTGCCCAGTATAATGACTTGAAAATTCAGAAAAAATAATTGAGTTTGCAGATAACATTTTTTAATATTTTTTGTCCATAAAATAAGCTTTTAGATGACGAGAATAGATAAAAATGTTGTCTCAAATACCGACTCAGGATGCATGTTTAACCTGTGGAGCATGTTGTGCCCACTATCGCGTTTCTTTTTATTGGGCAGAAGGGCTGAATATGCCCGAACATTATACTGAGCCGGTTAATGCTGTGTATTCATGTATGGCGGGCACCAATCAAACACAGTCTCGTTGTATCGCTTTGGGTGGTGAAATTGGGCAAGCAGTGAGTTGTAGTGTGTACGAGGCGCGCAGTTCCACATGTAAAAGTGTGCAGATAGCTGATGAGCAATGTAATAAAGCACGCATCGCGCATCAAATGATTCCATTGATCAGTATTCCACTGCATGACGCTGAAAATGATGAAGATTTCGATCAAGTCAGTTAAGGCTTTAGTTCCAGAATAAATTTATTGAAATTAAGCGGTAGAGTCTTCGGATTCTGCCTGTATTGAACAAGTTGCTGACTAACCCTCAGTGTATTCTTGCTGAAAACAGCATATTCGATGGTTAATATTGAAAACTCCGTAAAGAATTGCCGCAATTAAAATGAAAATTGAACGGAAATTTGTATATAATGGCTCACGGAAATTACCAGCGAGACTGTTATGTTGACCATCGTTCAAGAAGCCCTAACCTTTGATGATGTCTTATTACTCCCTGCCTATTCTACTGTTCTCCCAAAAGATGTCTCTCTTAAGACACGTTTCACACGTGGCATCAATTTGAATATTCCACTTGTTTCTGCTGCGATGGATACTGTGACTGAATCACGTATGGCAATTGCAATGGCGCAAAACGGTGGTATCGGTATCCTGCATAAAAACATGGATATTGCTGCACAAGCTGCAGAAGTTCGCCGCGTGAAAAAATTTGAAGCAGGTATGGTGAAAGACCCAATTACCGTTACACCAGAAACGACTGTACGTGAGCTGATTGCTTTAACTCAAGCAAATAACATCAGCGGTGTACCAGTGGTGAAAGACGGTCAAGTGGTGGGTATTGTTACTGGTCGTGACACTCGTTTTGAAACCAATCTTGAGCAACCTGTTAGTAACATCATGACAGGTCATGATCGTTTGGTAACTGTTCGTGAAAACGAATCAAAAGAAAATATCCAAGCATTACTTCAAAAACACCGTATTGAAAAAGTCCTTGTTGTAAATGACAACAACGAACTGAAAGGTTTAATCACGGTTACTGATTTCCGTAAAGCTGAAAACTATCCAAACAGCTGCAAAGATGACTTAGGTCGTTTACGCGTTGGCGCTGCAGTAGGTACAGGTGCAGAAACACCAAGCCGTGTAGAAGCATTGGTGGAAGCAGGTGTTGATGCGATTGTTGTTGATACAGCACATGGTCACTCTGCAGGTGTAATTGAACGTGTACGTTGGGTAAAAGCCAACTATCCACAAGTTCAAGTGATTGGCGGTAACATCGCGACTGGTGATGCAGCTCTTGCATTATTAGATGCTGGTGCAGATGCAGTGAAAGTGGGTATTGGCCCAGGTTCAATCTGTACTACACGTATCGTTGCTGGTATTGGTATGCCGCAAATCTCTGCGATTGACAGCGTTGCCAATGCACTAAAAGACCAAATTCCATTGATTGCAGACGGTGGTATCCGTTTCTCTGGTGATATGGCAAAAGCGATTGGTGCAGGCGCGAGTACCATCATGGTAGGTTCATTGATGGCGGGTACGGAAGAAGCACCGGGCGAAGTTGAATTCTTCCAAGGTCGTTACTACAAAGCGTATCGTGGTATGGGTTCATTGGGTGCGATGGCAGGTGCAACAGGTTCTGCTGACCGTTATTTCCAAGACTCAAAAGCAGGCGCTGAAAAACTTGTACCAGAAGGTATTGAAGGTCGCGTACCTTACAAAGGCCCAATGGGTAACATCGTTCATCAAATGATGGGTGGTTTACGTTCATCTATGGGTTATACCGGTTCTGCGGTGATCGATGACTTACGTAAAAATGCACAGTTTGTCAAAATTACTGCGGCAGGTATGTCTGAATCTCACGTACATGACGTGACTATTACTAAAGAAGCACCAAACTACCGTGTTGGTTGATATTTAGTAGCTTTTAGCCGAAAAGGCCGTCATTAATATGACGGCCTTTTTGTTTTTGGTGTAAAGTATTTGCAGTAAAAAGTGATGATTAAGATCACCATTAAGAAGTGAGTACAACATGAGTTATTTTGGTACAGATGGCATTCGTGGCAAATTCGGTGAATTGCCTATTACCCCTGAATTTGCATTAAAACTAGGATTTGCCGCAGGTAAAGTATTAAAACAATACAGTAAAAAAGCAAAGCCCATCGTTGTACTAGGTAAAGATACCCGATTATCGGGCTATATTTTAGAGTCAGCATTACAAGCCGGTTTAAACGCAGCAGGTGTTTATGTTCATTTGTTGGGTCCATTACCTACACCCGCAATTGCCCATTTAACCCGTGCATTACATGCCAGCTTAGGCATCGTGATCTCGGCGTCGCATAATCCGTATTTTGATAATGGCATTAAGTTTTTCTCGAGCGAAGGTAAAAAATTGCCGGATGAAATTCAAGAAGCCATAAACAAAGAACTTGAAAATGACTTGGTGATCGAAGACCCTGCAAACTTAGGTAAAAGTGTGCGTGTAAAAGATGCCAATGGTCGTTATATCGAGTTTTGTAAATCAACCTTCCCGTACCATTTTGACCTGACAGGCTTAAAAATTGTGGTGGACTGTGCCAATGGTGCAGCCTATAGCGTCGGTCCTTCGGTATATCGTGAACTGGGTGCAAAAGTGATTGCGCTGTTTAACGAACCGGATGGTTTGAACATCAATAAAGACTGTGGTTCGACGCATCCTGAGTTTTTACAAAAAGCAGTTGTTGAACATCAGGCGGATTTAGGGATTGCCTTTGATGGTGATGCTGACCGTGTGATTATGGTCGATAAAAATGGTCAGCAAATTACCGGTGACCATATTCTCTATATTTTAGCCACTCAAGCGAGTCAAAAGCCTGCGGGTATCGTGGGTACCGTGATGAGCAATATGGCGCTTGAAATTGCTTTAGATCAAGCCAAAGTGCCGTTGCTTCGTGCCAAAGTTGGTGACCGCTATGTTTTACAAGGCCTAGAAGAAAAGGGCTGGGTAACGGGCGGTGAGCCATCAGGTCATATTCTGACTTTGGACAAGAGCACCACAGGTGATGCGATCATTGCTTCACTTCAGGTGTTAACGGTGATGGTTGAACAAGGTAAAGCCTTACATGAATTGGTGGAAGGTTTTGAATTATTACCAAACGTTCTGGTAAATGTTCGCTTGGCTGCGATGTTTGACCCCTACGCCGTACCTGCATTGGTGAGCGAGTTTGAAAAAGCTGAAGCGCAGCTCAAAGGACGCGGTCGAATCTTGATTCGTAAATCAGGCACAGAGCCGGTGATTCGAGTCATGGTTGAAGGTAATGACCTTGAAGAAGTTACCGCTTTGGCAAATCATTTGGCCGATGCTGTTCGTGCCAATGCAGCTTAAATCAAGAGGGGAAATTGCATGAATGATGTGATTAAGGACTTAAGTGAACTGCGTTTAACTTATCAAAAAGGTGAGTTGCATGAAGATCAGGTGAACCGTGATCCACATGAGCAGTTTTTATTATGGTTTAACCATGCCTTAGCAGCACAACTGCATGAACCCTATGCTATGTCTTTGGCTACGGCAAATGCCCAAGGTCGTCCGCACGTGCGGACGGTCTTGTTGCGCGGTGCGACCCATGCAGGTTATGACTTCTACACCAACTATGACAGTCAAAAAGGCAATGATCTGCTCGATAATCCTTATGCAGAATTATTGTTTTATTGGCAAGAGCAGGAACGTCAAATTCGGGTCAGTGGTCGTGTGGAAAAGATATCTCTCGAAGAATCGACAGATTATTACCATAAGCGACCGCGTGATAGCCAAATTGCAGCGCACATTAGTACTCCACAAAGTGGTGTTATCGCTAGTCGTGAAGAATTACAACAGCGTTTCCAAAATTTGCATGATCAAGTGGAAAGCAAAGACGTTTTGGAGAAACCTGAGTTTTGGGGCGGCTATCGTTTAGTTCCGGATTATTATGAATTTTGGCAAGGCCGTCCGAATCGTTTACATGACCGCTTGAGTTATAAACTACAGGATGGTCAATGGGTTTTACAGCGACTGATGCCATAAATGTCTAAACTTTTAATTCAACAAAGACCCTATTTGACGCGCCCTGAAGATATTCAGGGCGTTGCCCCGTTTATTGCTGATTTATTGGCACGTCGCGGGGTTTCTTCCGCACAAGAACTGGAATTGAAGCTCAAGCATTTACATGCCCCGACCTTAAAAGGCATGCAGCAAGCTATAGAGTTGATCGACCAAGCTATTGATGCACATAAAAAAATTGTCATTGTAGGCGACTATGATGCCGATGGTGCAACCAGTACTGCATTGATGGTCTTGGCACTGCGTGATATGGGCGCGGATGTTGAATATCTGGTTCCAGACCGTTTTAAGTATGGTTATGGCCTGACACCCGCCATTGCTGATTTAGCCTTCGTGAGTTTTACCCCAGATGTGCTGATTACAGTCGATAATGGTATTTCGAGCCATGCTGGTGTAGCACAGGCACAGGCACATGGTATGCAGGTGATCATTACCGATCATCACCTGACCACAAAGGAAACACCACTAGCAGAAGCGGTGGTAAATCCGAATCAGTTCGGATGTGAATTTCCAAGTAAAGCCTTGGCTGGCGTAGGTGTTGCATTTTATGTGTTGGCAAATTTGGCCAGTATGCGTAAAAAAAATGCTAAATCCACAGCCAACCTCAGCCAATATTTGGACTTGGTGGCCTTAGGCACTTATGCCGATGTTGCAAGTCTAGATCTGAATAATCGGATTTTGATCGATGCTGGTTTGAAGCGGATACAGCAAGGATTATGTCGTCCAGGGATCAGTGCATTATTGGATATTGCCGGTCGTGATCCTGCACAGTTAAAAGCACAGGACTTGGGCTTTGTGGTCGGCCCACGACTCAATGCAGCTGGGCGTATGGAGACTATGGATATTGGGATTGAGTGTCTGATTGCGGCAGATTTAAGTACGGCTTATCCGATTGCGCAGCAGTTGAATCAACTCAATATTGAAAGACGCCAAGTCGAAGGGCAGATTAAACAGGAAGCTCTGGCTGAGTTAGAACATATTCAGCTTGATCAGGATAACTTACCTGCAGCCTTGATCATGTTTGAACAGCATTGGCATCAAGGGGTGATTGGGATTGTTGCAGGGCGTTTGAAAGAACAATTTCATAGACCTGCAATCGTCTTTGCCGCAGATGAGGATGGCGTACATATTAAAGGCTCTGCGCGTTCTATCGAAGGTATTCATATTCGAGACAGTATTGAGCGTATTGCTGAATTACATCCGCATTTAGTGAGTCATTTTGGTGGACATGCTGCCGCAGCAGGACTAACCATTCAAAAGCAGCATTTTTCTGAATTTAAAACCGCTTTTGAAGCACTCATCGCTGAGCAAGATGAAAGTTTATTTCAGGCGACTATTTGGACAGATGGTGAATTGCCTGATTCGGCCATTAATGTCGAAACCGTGGATCTTCTGCAAAATTTAAGTCCATGGGGACAAAAATTTCCTGCACCGGTCTATGAAGGTCTATTTAAAGTCTTAGATTATCGTTGGTTGAAAGATGTGCATCTGAAATTAAAACTTGCTTTAGATAATGGCTTAATAGTGGACGCAATTGCATTTAATGCGGCAGAAAAGTATGAATTTAATCCTATGCAAGATCAAATTCGCTTGGTCTATGAACTCGATAAAAATGAATTTAGAGGAAATGTCAGTGTTCAATTGAGAGTTTTACACTTGGCTTAATAAATTCTATTTTTACAGACAAATAAAAAAACCGCTCAGAAGAGCGGTTTTTTTATGGTTTTGACTTCAATGGATTAGAAGCGGTATTTCGCTGCTACACCAAATGAATTGTAGTCATTGTTGCCAACTTCACCGAAACCAACACGACCTTCAAGGCTCACTTGTTGGTTGAAGAATTTACGTGCATTGATCCCTACTTCGTTACGATCAGTGACATCGTTGTTGTAGTAGTCAGCACCAACACTGAATGTTTTGTCGATGAAGTAATCCGCTGCTAGATTGAATTCATCTAGATCACCGAATGCTGCACCCGCTTCAAGGTTAATGTCTTTACCATTGCTTAAAGTTGTTACGTATTTAGCACGTAAAGTTGGATCTACACCATCATCATCATCGTTATCCCAACCTTTCACACCAACTGCAACTAAGAAGCCTGGTGCAGGAAGATAACCGACTTCAGCACCGTAGTAAGTTGTATCGTTGTCTACTGTGCCAAATGGAGTGTCAACTTCGACATTATTACGGCTTACATCACCAGATACATAGAAATCTGAGTTTGGTACGAAATATTCGATACCAACGCCATAAGTATTGTCGTCAACATTGCCACGGTCAGCGAAAGTTGCATGTGCATTTACGTTACTTGCACGGTTTAAGAATGCAGCTTCTGCAAGAGGAGCGTTACGAGTTTGAACAGGGTTGAAGTAATAAGTACCGTTTACACCAAATTCACTGCCAGAGCTTCCATTATCTGGGTCGATGTAACCAGCTGAAGCGCCCACTTCTGCTTGATAAGCATGAGCTGTACCTGTAATAGCAAGTGCAGAAAGAAGTGCTGAAGCAATTGCGAGTTTTTTCATGGAAACTACCCCTCTAAATTGTTTGGCTAAATTTAATACATTTTTTGTTACAAGTTTTAGTCTAGAGAATTTTTAAAGATGGTCAATCGCTGCAAAGTTGCAGAACTGTGTATTCGGTAATTTTATGTAATTTTAATTATTTAAGATATTGAAAAATATATAATTATTATTAATGTTTTGTTTTATTAAAACTGTGTAGATATTATGAATTTGTAGATTATTTGGTCAACAACTGGACTTTTTTTAAAGTAAATATTACATCGAAAAGAAAAAAGCACCTCAAATTTGAGGTGCTTTTTTAATGCACATTCCTAATTCAAACGAAATTAGAAACGTAAAGTTGCATTGATGTTGAACGCTTGAACGTCATCACCAAAACCAACTTGACCACCGATTGCTAGGTTCGGGTTAAGGAAGTATTTTGAACGGATAGCGAAGTAATCCGTGTCTTCATCACCATCATCTTCGATGTTGTAAGATGCACCAATGCTAAAAGCTTGGTCGAAGTAGTAGTCTGCACCAATCGTAACAGAGTCTAAATCACCAAAAGCGCCATCTGCCTCTAGGTTGATGTATTGACCATTGTTCAAAGGCGCAACATATTTTGCTTTAACAGCAAAACGGTTGTCTTCGTCTTCATCATTGTCGCCTTGATAGCCATCAATACCAACAGCAAGTAAAAGGTTAGAGACAGGTAAATAACCTACTAATGCGCGGTATGTTGTTGAATCATAGTCCTCGCTTGCTGAAATGCCAGCAACTTTTACTTCAGCTTTTTCTTCTTTGTAGCCTAATTCACCATTAAAGTAGAATTGTTCAAAGAAGTATTCAGCACCTAATGAAATATGGTGGCTGTCATATTCTGCTTTGCCTGCAAGCGGACCTGAAACAGGAAAATAATCTGATACATCAACTGTTTTTGTATCTAAATATTGATAGCTATATTTAGCATAAATATTGCTGTTATGGCCTAAAAATGCAGCTTCGTTTAATGGGCCATTTTTAGGGTTTACTGAGTCTAAATATAACGTGCCTTGTAAGTTGAACAATCCGTTTGAATCTACGATGTCATTGTCCCAATCTGTATAAGTAAAACCGCCATCAACTTGACCATCATAAGCAAAAGTTGATGAAGTGATAACAGCTAACCCTAGTGCAAGTAATGTCTTTTTCATAAAACCCTCGAAACATTATTGTTGTAAATAAAATGTAATAAATAGTAACGCGAGCGTATTGTTCATATTATGTGCATTGAAGTCAATGATTTGGATGATCAATCTGGCTGAATCTGTGCAAATGCTCTGTGATATAATAGGCGGCTATTTAAGCCAAATTTTTTGATTGAGAGTAATTCACGTGGAAATTAATCCGTATCTATTACAGCTAAAAGACTTAAACGACCGTGGTCAAACATTACGGGGGTATCTTTGACTACGATCTGAAAAAAGAGCGTTTAGAAGAGGTTCTACGTGAGCTGGAAGACCCAGCAATTTGGAATGATCAAAGCCGTGCGCAAGCAATGGCAAAAGAAAAAGGTGAACTCGAAAACGTCATTAACGTGCTCGAAGGGCTTTCAACTCAGCTAGAAGATGCCCAAGCGATGTTGGATCTTGCGGTTGAAGCAGAAGAAGAAAGCTTACTTGCGGATGTGCAAGCAGAGTTAACTTCAGCGGAAGCAGAACTTGCGAAATTAGAATTCCGTCGTATGTTCAGTAATCCGATGGACCCGAACCCATGCTATGTCGAAATCCAAGCAGGTTCTGGTGGTACTGAAGCACAGGACTGGGCATCGATGTTACTGCGTATGTATCTACGTTGGATTGAACGTCATGGCTTTAAAGCAGAAGTGATGGAAGAATCTGATGGTGATGTGGCAGGGATCAAGTCTGCAACGATCCGTGTAGAAGGTGAGTATGCATATGGTTGGTTACGTACAGAATCTGGCGTACACCGTTTAGTCCGTAAGTCACCTTTTGACTCAGGTAATCGTCGCCATACTTCATTCTCAGCGGTTTTTGTATCGCCTGAAATTGATGACAATATTGAAATTGAAATCAATCCAGCTGATGTACGTACTGATACCTATCGTGCATCTGGTGCGGGTGGTCAGCACATTAACAAAACAGACTCTGCGGTACGTTTAACTCACGCTCCAACAGGGATTGTGGTGGCATGTCAGAACCAACGTTCACAGCACGCCAACCGTGACCATGCATGGAAACAGTTACGTGCAAAATTGTACGAACTTGAAATGCAAAAACGTAATGATGCGGCACAAGCGTTGGAAGACACCAAGTCAGATATCGGTTGGGGCAGTCAAATTCGTTCATACGTTTTAGATGACTCGCGTATTAAAGACTTACGTACCAGTGTAGAAAGTTCAAACACCGGTGCAGTGCTTGATGGCGATTTAGATAAGTTTATTGAAGCCAGCCTCAAACAAGGTTTGTAATTTAAATTTATATAGAAAACAAAGTTCTATCTGTTTTTGATTAATATATCTATAAAAATCGATATAAAAATCGAAAAAATACGATATATTGTATTCAAGATGCTGAATAGAACTTTGTTGTCCAAATTTTTATTTAATTAAACCCGTTTAAATTATGGATATTGATTTAATTTTTAAAGCACTTGCCAATCCGACTCGACGTCAAATCTTGGAATGGTTGAAAACACCAGAACAGTTTTTGTCAGAAGAACAATGTGGCGGCTTTAATCGTGGTGTATGCGCTGGCAATATCGAAAAACTCGGTAATGTTTCGCAGTCTACGATGTCTAATCATTTGTCTGTGTTACAACAGGCGGGCTTAATTCAAGCCGAGAAATATGGTCAATGGTCGTATTTTTCGCGCAATGAAGAACTCATTCAGCAATATATTGATTATCTGCAGAACTCACTTTAAATCATTTTTCGCATTTGAAGTGTTAGGCGAGACATATATGGCTGAACTTAATACTCCTCTCATTTTGGGTGATTTACACCTCAAAAATCGCGTTGTAATGGCGCCACTAACCCGTAGTCGTGCAACCATTGACCGTGTTCCAACGCCGATGATGGCTGAATATTATGCACAGCGTGCAAGTGCTGGATTAATCATTTCAGAAGCAACAGTCATTTCAGAAGCAGCTAATGGCTATTTGCAGACGCCGGGTTTATTTACCGATGCTCAAGTTCAGGGCTGGAAATTGGTGACCCAAGCCGTACATGAACAGCAAGGTTTAATTGTGGCACAATTGTGGCATGTCGGACGTGTCTCACATCCCGACCTTTTGAATGGTGATACACCAGTTTCTGCCAGTGCGGTACAACAGGCGGGTTATGTCAGTCTGCTTCGCCCAAAACGCGAATATGTCGTGCCACGTCCATTAGAGATTGCAGAAATCAAAAGCATTGTAGAACAATACAAACAGTCTGCGATCAAAGCCAAAGAAGCCGGTTTTGATGGTGTGGAATTGCATGCGGCCAATGGTTATTTGATCGATCAATTCCTACAAAGCAAAACCAATTTACGTGAAGATGAGTATGGTGGTTCTGTCGAAAACCGCGCACGTTTATTGCTTGAAGTGGTGGATGCGCTGATCGAAGTGTGGGGTGCAGGTCGTGTAGGTGTACATCTTGCGCCGCGTGGTGATGAACACGACATGGGCGATCATGATCCACGTGAAACCTTTGGCTATGCCTTAGAGCAGTTGGGGCAGAGGAAGATTGCATTTTTCTTTACCCGTGAATATCTGGCGGATGACAGTATTAGTGATTATCTGAAACAGCGCTCAAATGGTGTGCCATATATTGCCAATATGCGTTTAAGCCGTGAAGATGCTGTAGATTTATTGGCCTCAGGTAAAGCCGATGCGGTGTCTTTTGGTAAAGCCTATATTGCCAATCCAGATTTGTTTGAACGTTTGCTGGCGAATGCTGCACTGAATGAATTGCAGTTGGAAAATATGATTGGAACTGATGTAGCCGAAGGCTATATTGATTATCCAAGCATGAAAAATAAATTTGGTTCAGGTCGTTCAACCTATTAATCGACACTTGAATATGCATTATCCATTAACATGTGGATAATGCTCTGATATATTCTGCCGATTCAAACCGTTTTTGAGCGTAATAATTTGACTACTCCTTTTTGGTATAACGCAGCTTTGGCGCTGATTAAACCGCTATATCAATGGCGCATCAAAAAACGTGCTGAAGATCTCCAACTATATCAGCAAGAGTGTCTTGAGCGCTTTGGGCCATTTCAGCCGGTTAAAAACCGCAATGCAATTTGGTTTCATGTGGTTTCCGTAGGAGAAACCAACGCTGCACAGCCGCTGATTGAACATTATCTCAAAGCAAGCCATCCAGTCTTAGTCACCAATACCACCAAAACCGGACAAGCGCGTGCGAAACAATTATTTTTAAAAGCACCTTATGAATCACTGTTTCAGGCCGTGTATTTGCCGGCAGATCAAAAAAAATTAGTCCGTCGTTTTATCGAAAAATATCAACCGAAAATGTTGGCACTGGTCGAAACTGAACTCTGGCCAAATTTGATGATTGAAGCCGATCAGGCCAACGTTCCGTGTTTATTAATTAATGCCAGATTATCTGAAAAATCGGCGAAAGGTTATGGCAAAGTCCCGAGTTTGACGCAGCCGATGCTAAAGAGTTTGAAACAATTATTGGCGCAAGATCAGGCAACTTTAGCGCGATTTATTGAGTTGGGTGCAAACCCCCATACCAGTCAGGTCGTGGGAAGTATCAAGTTTGATATTCATGCACCCGATAGCTTTGTGCAACAAGCAGCGCAGTTGCGCGAAGATTGGGCTTTGCAAGAGCGCAAAATCATTACCATTGCCAGTACACATGCACCAGAAGAACAAAAACTGCTCGCAGCACTGCAGCCGATTTTGCAACAACAGCCTGAGCTATTATGTATCGTCGTACCACGGCATCCCGAACGCTTTGATGAGGTTTTTGTAGAAGCGCAGAAACTGAATTTACGCACACAGCGCCGCAGTTTAAAGCAAACGATTCAGCCTGAAACGCAAGTGTATTTAGCGGATAGTATGGGTGAATTATGGCTTTGGCTGGCACTGAGTCAGGCTTGTTTTGTTGGCGGGTCTTTAAATGTACCGGGCGGTGGACATAATATTTTGGAACCTATCGCGCTGCATGTCCCGACAGTATTAGGTCAGCATTATTTTAATTTTCAAACCATTGTGGATGAATTTGTAGCGGCCCATGCGGTTGTGGTTGTGCAGGATTTTGAGCAGGCGGCTAGTGCATTGGTTGAGATCATTCAAAATACTGCGAAAGCGCAGGCTTTAAATGATGCAGCTCAGCTGATTATGCAAAAGAATACTGGGTCGCTGCAAAAGCATATTCAGGTGATTGATCAATACCTTTGAATTTACAACCATGATTTAAATTGGTTGATGCTTTAAACAGATGAATGAATAGGCTCGACAGAGTCTTACATTTAAGATTTGAAGAAAGGGCTTAGCCTTCGGTTGGAGGTACTCTTACGAAACGTTGTTTCTCATTCGGCAAAATGGAATGCGAAGCTTCGCAAGGAAGCCATCTTGCGGTGCAGTGCAGCTCACCGACAAAACGCGTCGAATTTTTATGTCTAACAAATAATCGCTGAAACTTGAGTGATTCTATTGAGTGTTGCCTTGAACCGTTGTGGATGACGTTTTCGCGTATCCAATTGAACTGGGTAAGAGAATTTTTATGAACATTGTCCTGCTTGACCCACGTCAAACTGAATCTGAACTGTGGAATATCAGTGCCAAACGCCAAATTGAGCATTTAAAAAACCATGTGAATATACAGGTGGGCGATACCCTCAAAGTCGGGATTCGGGAAGGAAAGCGTTATTTAACCCAAATCGTCAGTATCAGTGATGAGCGCATTCAACTTAAACCCTTACAAGAAGAAGAAGTACCAGCAAAGCATCCGGTGACTTTAATTGTGGCAATGCCTCGTCCGAAAGTGTTGCGCCGTCTGATCATGGATGCCGTCACCTTAGGCGTAGAAAAAATCATTTTGCTGCACAGTTATCGCGTGGATAAAAGCTATTGGCAGACGCCATTTTTACAGCAGCTCGATCACTATGTGACGTTGGGTTTGGAGCAGGCAGGTGACACCATTGCGCCCAAAATTGAACTGTATAAACGCTTTAAGCCCTTTGTGGAGGATGTTCTACCGAGCATGATCTCCTCGGACTATCCCGCTTATGTGGCGCATCCTTATGTCGAAGATGTGATGCCTACAGGGATTCAACATGGATGTACGATCATCATTGGACCTGAAGGTGGATTTATTCCTTATGAGGTAGATTTACTCATAAAAAACGGCTGCCAAGCAGTCAGCTTAGGCAACCGAATTATCCGTACAGAAACTGTGATTCCGTACGTTTTAGGGCGATTATTTAGCTGTTGAAGCTTCTGCCTCAGCTTGATCACCACGGTAAACTTTCACTTCCTGTACAGGGTACGGAATTGAAATACCATTTTGATTGAATGCTTGGATAACGTGTTCTTGCACTTCACTGATCGAGTTCGCAGTGGTGGTTTCTGTGGTATCTACCCACCAACGGACATTCAGATTGACCGAGAAATCAGCCAAAGCATTCACGTTTACGGTAAACGCAGGTTGGCTCAAAATGGTCGGGTCTTTGTCTAAAATGGCCAAAACAATGTTTTTAGCTTTTTGAATGTCATCTTCATAACCAATACCCACCACAAATTCACAACGACGACGTTGATAAGCGGTATTCACCGTTACCGCACTGGTGTAAACCGTCGCGTTTGGAATCACGATACGACGACCATCGGGAGAGCGTAGGAAGGTTGCACGAATTTGAATATCTTCAACTGTACCTTCCATTCCTGACACAATAATGTCGTCACCGATTTTGAACGGTTCACCGAGGAGAATCAAAATACCCGACAGTAAGTTCTGGAAAATATCTTTAAACGCGAAACCGATTGCAACCGAACCAATCCCCAAGGCACTCATGAGCTGACCCGGTGTGAAACCAGGGATCGCAATGACCATTGCAATCAGGAAACCGAAGAACATAATGGCTGAGCTACCGACACGGTTCAGGACCAAAACTAGATTTTGTTTTGAATAAGAACGGTCAGTGAGTGCTTTACGAACAAAGAATCTAAAGAGTTTTGACAGTAGATAGAAGATCGTAAAAACAATTAATGCGATACAAATATAAGGCAGGCGTTCCCAAAATCCATCGACAAATTTATCGATCGTTGAGTATGCGTCATTATATTTAGAGGTATGTTCCAGCACGGTTTGTGCGGTTTTTTCTGTTGCCTCTTGCAAAAGTTGAGTCGTGCCTTGAGTGACATCACTCAAGGCATTTTCTTTTTCAGCCACGAGTTTTCCAAATGTTTCGATTTTTCGCTATTTTGCCTGAAATTAGTGGCGAAAATAACCCTCATTTACAGGCTTGCGAACGGATGTATCAAAATTCAGACAGGCTCAGATTCGGTTAGTGGCTTAGAAATATTCAGTACCTTGTTGAATGATTTCTGTAGGCGATTCAATTTCTCCGCTACCCATCATATAAGACGTGATGCTACCTGTAGCCACGAGCGACAAGACACTGATTAAAATCATCAACCATGCCAGAATTTTTTCCCAAACTGCAGCAGGGCGTGGCGCGCCGTATTGATTTACGGTCGGTGTGCCTGAGGCCAATAATAAATACAGGATAAAGAATAGATTGATCACGGGGATAAATAAGAGCAGTAGCAACCAACCGGCTTTATTGAGGTCATGCAGCCGACGCACGACAAAGACACAATAAAAATAGATATAGAGAATAATAATCGCCAAATAGGCGAGGCCAGATACCCCAGTGAATATGCCAACAAATTGCTCATTTAACGTCATGGTATTGATGTTGAAAATACCCACGGCAAGGCTTAAAGCGATCAAGGCAAAAAAGCTGATGATATTGAGAAAGCCATACCAACCAATCATGCTCAGTCGACCAAAACGTCCATCTGGTTTCAGGGGATTATCCGATGTAGTGGTCGTCTGACGGGAAAAGAAAGAAGAGTCATTGGTATTCATGCTTGGGTCAACTCAACGTGTATGGAAGAATAAAAAAGTGGAATGCTGAGTAAAATTACCTTTGCATTATAGGTTCAAATGAACTGATCAGATACTGAATTGAAACATGTTTTTGTTGAAATTTTGCTTATAGATGTGCTTTAAATGGGAAAGAATAATACGACCAAAGCATGATTGCTGCGATTAAAAATTAATCGTCATACTGCTGTGATGCAGAAATTATAAAAGTAGAAATGTGGCATGGCATCTCGTGATGAGATGAATCAGATCAAGGAAAATACAATATGAAAGAGATCTATCCAGTACCTGAAAGTTTTAAAAAAACCGCGCGCATCAATGAGTCGGAGTACTTTGAGCGTTATCAAAAATCGATTGAACAACCAGATGAGTTTTGGGCGGAGCAAGCGCAAAAGATCGATTGGATCAAACCGTTTACCCAAGTTAAAAATACAAATTTTAAGCAAGATGATTTCAAGATTGAGTGGTTTGCTGACGGTGAACTGAATGTCAGTGCCAACTGTCTCGATCGACATTTAAAAGAACATCCACATAAACCAGCCATTATTTGGGAAGGAGATCATCCTTCACGGCATAAAATCATTTCTTTTGAAGAACTGCATGATGAAACTTGCCGTTTTGCTAATGTGCTGAAAAAACATGGCGTGGGCAAAGGCGACCGTGTGGTGCTGTATATGCCAATGGTGCCAGAAGCGGCAATTGCGATGTTGGCCTGTACCCGAATTGGAGCAGTACACTGCGTGGTTTTTGGCGGGTTCTCACCAGACTCATTGGCAAGTCGTATCGATGACAGTCAGGCGAAAGTCGTGATTACTGCGGATTGTGGGATGCGTGGTGGTAAGCCCATTCCACTCAAAGAAAATGTCGATCTTGCACTCGACATCGAAGGCACATCTTCGGTTCAAAATGTCATTGTGGTGCACCGTACAGGTAACCCGATCGAAATGAAAGCAGATCGTGACCTGTGGTATCACATGGAAATCATGTCGGTTAATGATATTTGTCCACCTGAACCTATGAATGCCGAAGACCCGCTATTTATTTTGTATACATCAGGTTCGACAGGAAAACCGAAAGGTGTATTGCATACCACAGGCGGCTATTTAACCTATGTGAATTGTACCTTCCGTGAAGTTTTTGACCTTAAACAAGATGATGTGTTTTGGTGTACTGCCGATGTTGGTTGGATTACGGGACACTCTTATGTGTTGTATGGGCCATTGTCGAATGGCACCACGACCGTGATGTTTGAAGGTGTACCACAATATCCAAGTTGGGCTCGGACCGGACATATTGTCGATAAACACAACGTCACTATTTTATATACGGCACCGACTGCAATTCGCGCCATGATGCGAGAAGGGGATGCCTTTGTCCGAGAAAGTGACCGTAGTAGTCTGCGTTTACTAGGTTCAGTGGGTGAACCCATTAACCCAGAGGCATGGAATTGGTACTACACCGTGGTAGGTGAAAGCCGCTGTCCAGTGGTGGATACATGGTGGCAAACAGAAACGGGTGGTTTCATGATTACGCCATTGCCGGGGGCAACTGATTTAAAACCGGGTTCGGCGACGCGTCCATTTTTTGGTGTACAACCTGCGATAGTTGATGCTGAAGGCAATGAGCTTGAAGGCGCCGTAGAAGGTAACTTGGTGATTAAGGATTCTTGGCCGGGACAAATGCGAACCATTTGGGGTGATCCTGAGCGCTTTATTGAAGCTTATTTCTCCACTTATCCGGGGACGTATTTTACAGGTGATGGCGCACGTCGTGATGAGTCTGGCTACTATTGGATTACGGGCCGTGTGGATGACGTCTTAAACGTTTCAGGGCATCGATTAGGAACGGCTGAAATTGAAAGTGCGCTGGTTGCACATGATGCTGTGGCAGAGTCTGCGGTGGTGGGTATGCCGCATGATATTAAGGGACAGGGGATTTGCGCCTTTGTGACCTTACAAGCCGGGACAGCCGAGACGGATGAGTTGCGTCAGGAACTGGTGGCTTGGGTACGAAAAGTCCTTGGACCAGTGGCAACGCCAGATGCACTGCATTGGGCGCCAGCCTTACCTAAAACGCGGTCTGGTAAAATCATGCGCCGTATTTTAAGAAAAATTGCGGCCAATGAGTTGGACTCTTTAGGTGATACCTCGACCTTGGCAGAACCTCAAGTGGTTGAACATTTGATTGCTACGGTTTATCCGAAGTCATAAGAACAATTTGAGCGTGAGTGATCACGTTCTGATGAAAGTTCACTATGGCTTATATGAAGGATTATTAAAGCAATAATGAACGTCCTTTCTCCTATAAAAGTTGATTAGGATGAAGGGACGTTCATGATGGATTTTATCCATCCTAAATACGACGTATAAAATGATCAAATTATAAGTCGCCTGAATCTTGGTGACTTAGATTTCATGAGATATAGATTTTACAGATATAGACTGCAGGCATTGAGATAAGCGGAATGCCTCTACTTTGTTAAGCTAAAACGGTAACAGAATAATCAGACAGATATATGAACGCTTCAATTCCATTGACTCAAGATCCGATCGACATTGCCAAAAAACTGGCGGCAGAATTTGCCACGACGGCTGCTCAGCGTGATAAGCAGGGGGGAAATCCCAAAGCTGAACGTGATTTGATTCGTCAAAGTGGTTTGCTTGCACTTTCCATTGGAAAACAATACGGTGGACAGGGGGCAGATTGGCTGACGATTTTTAAAACCATTCAAACCATTGCTCAAGTGGATAGCTCATTGGCGCATGTTTATGGTTTCCATCATTTATTGATTGCAACGGTACAGTTGTTCGCGCAGCCAGAGCAATATGGCCCGTGGTTTGAACAGACTGCACGTGAGCATTTATTTTGGGGTAATACCTTAAACCCTTTGGACCGCCGTACTACAGCGACGCAATTGTCTGAACATGAATATGTGTTTCATGGCGATAAAAGCTTCTGTTCGGGTTCCATGGATTCAGATATTTTGCTGTGTTCCGGGTTCAATGACGATGGAAAATTATTGATCGGGGTGATTCCTACAGCACGTGAAGGCGTCAGTTTTCTCGGCGATTGGGACAATATGGGACAACGTCAAACCGACAGTGGAAGCAGTCATTTTGAACAGGTAAAAATTTCCAAAGATGAATTACTACTGAACCCGGGGCCTTTGAGTACGCCGTATTCCAGCTTGCGTCCATTGATTGCACAGTTGATCTTTGTGCATTTGTTTTTAGGGGTGGCAGAAGGGGCTTTTGAAACAGCAAAACAGACGGTTCAAAACCAAAAGGCGTGGTCAAAATCATTGGCTGAAAATGCAGTGAATGACCCATTTATTCAAAAGCATTTTGCTGAGTTTTATGTGCAATTAGAAAGTGTACGTTTATTGGCAGATAAAGCGGTTCAGCGTTTGCAATGGGCTTGGGAGATTGGTGAAGCTTTGACGGCGGAACAACGTGGAGAAGTCTCTATTGCGATTGCAACAGCCAAAATCGCAGCCACCAATAGCTCGCTATACATTACGCAAAATATTTTCCAAGTGATGGGCGCACGTGCCACGACGGCCAAACTGAATTTAGACCGCTTCTGGCGCAATGTGCGTACCCAGACCCTGCACGATCCGATTGATTATAAATATCAGGAGGTCGGTGAATGGGTGCTCACAGCGAAAGTGCCAGATCCAAGTTTTTATTCTTAAACATATATTGCACATGAGCCAATAAAAAGCCTCCGAAAGGGAGGCTTTTTTGCAATGTGCTGTCAGTCGATTTAACGCTGATGAATATTTTCTAAGGTATCGACTAAGGTTCGCGTTGTTTGATCAATTTCATAATTCACGGCATCACCGACTTGGACATTTTTCCATGTAGTGAGGCGCAGTGTTTCAGGAATAAGATCGATTGAAATTTCACTATTGGCACGATCAACACGGTTCACAGTCAAACTACAACCATTGAGCCCAATAAAACCTTTGAGAAAGAAATATTTAATATTGCCTGCTGGAATGTGAATATCGAGATGAAAGGTTTCCCCGCGATGCTCTAAGTTTTTGATCGTGGCTGTGCCTTCGATATGACCATATAGATTGTGACCACCATTTTCTGCCCCAACTTTGGCTGAGCGTTCGACATTGACCTCATCACCAGCTTTGAGAGTTTTCAGCGTGGTGAGTTGATTGGTTAAATCAGAGACATCAAAATGTACTTGGTTGGCTGCCAAATCAATATGTGTGGCCGTTAAACACACGCCATTAATTGCAACACTTGCCCCGATAAAGACATCATGAAAAAAATTCTGATGATTTGAAATCACCAAGGTTGTGAAGCCATTGCCTTGACGAATGTCTAAGACTTTTTCTAAACCTTGCACGATGCCTGTATACATGTGAGCGTCTCTAAAATGATTTGCGTTTTCT
Organism: Acinetobacter sp. YH12096; assembly: GCF_013419215.1. Lineage (NCBI taxonomy): Bacteria > Pseudomonadati > Pseudomonadota > Gammaproteobacteria > Moraxellales > Moraxellaceae > Acinetobacter > Acinetobacter sp. YH12096. Next base: position 90,374 of record NZ_VPAM01000005.1, read on the forward strand.
GTATTGTAGGGACAAAACGACCGATCGGCTATGCCTTAGAGTGACCATTTCAGTACAGCGTTTTGATCCCTAGCAGTTCGATCTTGGCAGTCTCTACAATGCTCGGAATGTTTCAATTGCCGCTAGGCGAGACTGCTTTAAATCGACAATCGGCTGAGGGTAGTTCAATTCTAGTTGAGGATTTTTGGCAAAGGGTTGGTGAATTTGCTTTGCATCCAAATCTGCGAGTTCAGGTAGCCATTGACGTAAATAATCCCCGTTCGGATCAAATTTCTGAGATTGGCTGATCGGGTTAAAAATCCGAAAATAAGGTACAGCATCTGTACCCGTCGAGGCGCACCATTGCCAACCGCCATTATTGGCTGCTAAGTCACCATCGACAAGGTGCTGCATAAACCATTGCTCCCCCAACCGCCAATCGATCAGTAGATTCTTACTGAGGAACATGGCACAAATCATCCGCACCCGATTATGCATCCAACCCGTAGCCAGTAGTTGACGCATCCCTGCATCGACGATCGGAATGCCCGTCTGGCCGTATTGCCACGCAGCAAAGTCTTGTGGTGCATGGCGCCATTTTATTTTTAAGGTTTTGGCTTGAAACGGCTGGTGCTGAGAAACTTGCGGGTAGTCAAATAAAATGTGCTGGTAAAATTCACGCCAAAGCAGCTCATCGAGCCAAGTTTGTTGTCCTCTGTGGTCGATCTGGAAATAGCCGCCTTGTTCACGAAAAAGGGCTTGCAGACATTGGCGAATAGACAAGATGCCCAAGTTTAAATACATGCCAATTCGACTGGTTCCATTGAGCGCAGGAAAGTCCCGATCATCAGCATAACGATGCAGATGTTGTTCAATAAATTCATCTAAGCACTGTAGTGCGTGATCTTCTCCAATCGGCCAAAGCTCGATTTGAGCAGCTAACAGCGATGTGGGATAAAAAGGAGTTAAATCAAATTGATTTTGCCACAGCGGATGCGGTTCGAGAGCCGCTTGGGCTTCAATAGCGGGATAACAAGTAGGCAGACTGATGCTTAATTTTTCGTAGCAATTTTTCTTAAATGCACCGAAAACTTGATAAGGATGTCCAGATTGATTGCGAATACTGCCAACAGGAAACAGGGTGCGGTCATGGTACAGCTCAACAGAGATGTGCTGCTGTTCTAATAACTGTTGTACTTCGCGATCTCGTTTAAGTTCATTCACACCATGTTCAATATGTGCATGAACAGTGTGTATATTGAGCTGAGTACATAGGGTTAATAGCTCATTGGCGATGTCTGACCAATGGGGAATATGCTGAATAATCAGTGGAATATTTAGTTCAGCCAATTGCTGTCGCAAAAGTTCCAGTTGGGCAAGATAGCGATGGATTTTAATGGGGGCATCGTCATGCCTTGCCCATTGTTCAGGAGAAAGCGCAATAAAGGCAATCGTTGGACCAGACTGTGTCGCCTGCCACAGTGCGCTATGGTCATGTCGTCTTAAATCTTGTCGAAACCAAACCAGTTGCATGTTTATTGCCTCGTTTTTGTTGGAAATATCACCAGAATTACGGGGGTATCTATTGGTAATGAAATTATCTAAAAAATCGATTTCTATAAAAAACCATATAATATCTATCGTTTAACTTAACCGATTGCGCACAATTCTGTCAGCTTAAGCGTACAAGCAACGAAGTTTTTGACGCTAGGCGCACTTTTAAATTTTACCTAAGATGAACTCATACAGGAACAGGACGTTCCGGAACATAAAACAATAACAAAGTGTTCACCATCAGGACTGTGAAGCAAGACAGGAGTCATGCTTAAGTATCCATATAGAAAAAGCCCGACAGGATGTCGGGCTTTTTCTTTGTCTACAGGTCAGCTCATTTTCTAGAATCAGAGCATGTCTTTAAATGGTACTCGAGATAAAAAATCCCCTAAGCCGAGCCTTAGGGGAGGAAAGTGAAGTGAGCCGGTTGTGATTATTATGCTGATTACATGAGCTGTGACTGCATCAACAATTATGCTGATTTAGCCTGCACAACTTGCTGCTGTTGAGCTTCCAGTTCACGAACCAGTGGCAACACTTTTTCGCCAAAGTATTCCACTTCTTCAATGAAGTGGAGAAAACCTGAGAGAACCAAATCGACACCTACACTTTTGAGTTCCACAATGCGTTCGGCAATTTGTTGTGGCGTGCCAATCAGATTGGTTTTAAAGCCGTCGTTATATTGAACCAAATCTTCAAAAGTTGATTTTGCCCAGTTACCTTCGCCCTCTTTGGTGGATGCACCTGCTTCACGAGTTGCATCGCCAAAAGCATTGACCGCTTCGGTATTGGCATTGTCGATAATAGCTTGAAGCACCGCTTGGGCTTCTTCCTCCGTATCTCGGGCAATAATGAAGGCATTCACCCCGATTTTGACCTGATGGTTGTTGGCTTTGGCTTTTTCACGAATATCGTCGATCTGCTTTTTCAACTCAGCAGGGGTATTGCCGTTGGTGAAGTACCAATCGGAAACACGGGATGCCATGTCACGTGCTGCACGTGAACTGCCGCCTTGGAAGATTTCAATATGCGGTTTTTGCACAGGTTTTGGAGATAGGGTGTAGTCTTTAAATTGATAGTATTTACCATCAAAACTAAAGTTATCCTGCGTCCATACGCCTTTTAGGCTACGAATGAATTCTTCAGAGCGCGCATAGCGTTGATCATGCTCGGGCCATTCTTCACCAATCGCATCAAACTCTCCACGGAACCAACCACTCACGACATTAATCGCAATACGGCCATTGGTAAGATGATCGATGGTCGCCAATTGTTTCGCAGCCAGAGCTGGTTTCCAAGGGCCGGGTAAAATCGCTGCAATGACTTTGAGCTTTTCGGTTTTGGCCAAAATACCATGACTGAAACTAACCGATTCATGTTGATTTTCCGCGTTATAGCCTGCGGTAAAACGAATTTGAGTCAGCGCATAATCAAAGCCACTTTTTTCTGCAGCTTGTGCCAAACGCACGTTATAGTCATAGCTCCAATCGGTACGCTGTTCAATATTACTGACCACCAAACCACCACTGACGTTTGGTACCCAATACGCAAATGTAATGTTTTTTTCTTGTACTGACATTTTGCAAACCCTCGGGATCGAATTGTTATGCTGTGGTGTTTAGGCCACTTGCGTTTTTGGCTTTTTACTATGCAGTCGAGCTTCAGCAGCATCCAAACTTGGAACGGCTGCAGAAGGAAGGACTTCTTCTTGCTCGATTTGCTTATTAATGCCCAAGTTTTGGTTGGCTTGTTGAGACTTGGCTTTCACCACTTCAGCACGCTGACCTTTGGCTGGAGCCCATTCCAAAATCGGCAGCGCACGTGCTACAGCTAAAGTAATGCGGTCACGGAGTAATTCACTATGAATGGTGTATTCAGGGGTGAAATCACGATCTGTTGCATAGACCCCAATCGGCAATGTTTGCGCTTGGAAGAAACTGAACAATGGACGCAGTTGATGTTCAAGCACTAAAGCATGGCGTTCAGAACCACCCGAAGCTGCAAGCAAGACAGGTACATCGACCAATGCAGTTTGTTCGACAAAGTCAAAGAAGTGTTTAAATAGACCTGTAAATGAAGCACGGTAAACTGGCGTTCCAACAATCAGTGCATCAGCAGCTTCAACGGCAGCAAGGTCATCTTGTACACGTTGTGGCAATTGGTTACGGTAAATCGCGCCACCTAATAAATTGCCAATTTCACTAAACTTAATAAAATGCACATTGATTGGAGTCGCATCACCGAGCTCATCAACAATGGCTTGTACCAAAGCTTCAGTTTTAGATGGATTGTTTAGACCACCTGACACAGCAACAATATTCAGGGGTTTTTGTAGATTAACTTGAGACATTTTTTAAACCTAAAAGTGTGGTTTCTCGGAATGCCTTTTATTAATCCCGATGCGTGGATCACTGTAAAATAACGAAAATCAGAAAAGTTATCTGATTTTTAGATATGTTGGAAAAACCTCAAGATTCGTGAAATTTCAAATTTTAAACTGTTGATATTTCAACATATAATGCTTAGATATAAGCATTTTTACTGTGTTGATAAAATTTATATGAAAATATGATTAGATTTAAAGATTTATAGAAAATGCGAAAAAAGACGCATTTTAGGTGAAAATCTACATTTTAAATGCAAAAAAATAAGTTCTTGCATATCCTTCACATAGCATGTGTGGTTAGAATAGGGTCATTGTGCACAAGATCTCTCACGTTGCTTATGAATATTTTAATCGTTGATGATCACCCGCTGTTTCGTCATGCTTTAATTCAGGCGGTTCGTTATAGTTTGCCTCAGGCGCAAATTCATGAGACTGCAGCAGTCAATGAATGCTATGAACGTCTTGAAAATGGCCCTGAGCCTGATCTTGTGTTATTGGATCTAAACTTGCCAGGCGCTTCAGGCTTTTCTGCCTTGGTGCATATTCGCGCACAATATCCATCGATTCCTATCATTGTGGTCTCTGCGCATGAAGAAGCGTCGATTATCCAACGTGCGATTGCACATGGCGCGATGGGCTATATTCCAAAATCTGCACATCCGAGCCACATTGGTGAAGCGATTCGTCAAGTCTTAGAAGGCGAGATTTGGTTACCACCAAATTTACCTGCCAACATGAACTTTGACCCACGTGCTGCAGATGAAACAGCATTGGCAGAACGTATTCAGTCTTTAACACCGCAACAATTCCGTGTGTTAATGATGGTGGCGGAAGGTTTGTTGAATAAGCAAATTGCCTATGAGTTGGATGTGTCTGAAGCAACCATTAAAGCGCATGTAACGGCGATTTTCCGTAAGTTGGGCGTACAAAACCGAACTCAAGCTGTATTGGCAATTAATGCATTGAATATTGAAGAAAAGAAAATCTAAGGATTTTTTCAAAAAAAAAGACCTCCACGATGGAGGTCTTTTTTTATGCTATTTAAGCGCTAATGCTGGCGCTGGATCATTTCGGTGTAAATGCTGTTAGGTCTTTACATGTGGTTTAAAAGCAATAGAGCAATGCAACTTAACAATGACTTAAACAAACCACTTCAACTTAAGCAATATAGTCTTGCTTAGGCGTCAGATCGGTACAGTACAAAGGGTTGAGCGCACATTGCAATTCATCAATTTGTTCATCGGACACATAGCCGCGCGCTTTGAGATAATCCGCGACACGGTCATCACGTAAACTCAGGAAAGCAGCATCATAAACACCCAAATCCACAAATAGAGCTGCGGTTTCTAAGCTGTTAAAACGGTCCAGATAAACATCATTGTCATACATCAGGAAGATATGGTCTTGCTTGGAGTTGGCATCAACATTTAAACGTTGTGCCAATTCAAATGGCGCTGTTTTAATAAATAGTAAATCGGATAATTCATCAAACTGTGTTTTATCCAGCTGGTTTTTGTCGGTTTTGACTTTACCGAGCCAAGCTTTAAATACTAAGACCGCACCACCACGCAGTAGCATGCTCCAAATCTGATGACGGGTGTCCAAACCTAAGCCATTGGATTCTGCTTCTAAATTTTGCAGTAGTAGATCTTCCTGTTCTACCAGTCGATCGAATAAGCCAAGGCCTTGAGGTTTGTAGGCATTTGGCGCAAAGACATCAAAATTCAGTTCATCAAACACTTGTAACGCGAGAGGAACGGCACTGCGATAGAGCGTTTCCAGCGCTTCGACTTGCACATCACTTAATTTGCTGAACTTAAATAGCTGACGCCAATCGATCTCTGGCAAAATGGCATTGGCACCATACTGACGATGAAACTGTAGATTTTGATCAAAACCATGCGGCATTGTTTCTGAAATATTCACAAGATCACTCCTAATATGCGGGGGAGATCAGCTTCTCAAGTGTTGAGTTATGACGCTTCTTGAATTGGCTTGAAACTGATCAACTTCTTATGAATATTTTTAAAACGAACGGCCGCAGCTAAATATACGACTAAAGTTTTAGTTTTTATTTTTGGTTATAAAAATATGATTTAAATCAAATAGATTTTTAATTGTAACTAAGTGTACAAGTGTTCACTCACGCATTCGATATCTTTTGCCATAGGCAATCTTAATTTGATATTTATGGCTAATAAATAGACGAAATATCGGGGCTATTTTGAATGGTCTTGCTGTTGAGACAAATTTTTTTGCCAGTTAGGTAAGTTTAAGTAAAAGCAAGGTAAACAAAAGCCCATTTCATGTGAATGAAATGGGCTACTTTTCACAGAGCGATGTCCTGTAACAACGCTACTGATTTGAAATTTTTAAACCAGATAACCATGAACGCAGTGAAGCCGGTTTCAATGGTTTTTTCAGTAAGACGATGTTTAACTCTTTTAGACGTTGCGGTAGTTCAGGATCAGAATCTGCGGTAATCAGCGCCACAGGGACATTTTCCTGACGGTTATCTAAAATAAAGTCGAGACCGATCTTGTTGTTATTCAAGTGTTGGTCAACCAACCAAACTTGAATATTTTCTTGTTGAATCAACTCCATGGCCTGTTCAGGTTCAGTGGCTTTAAAGACTTGATAGCCCCATTTGGTCAGTAAGGTCGACATCCCTTCCAAAATGGTTTCATCATTGTCTAAGCACAGAATCTTATAGGCTTTGGTCTTCAGCGGAACCGCTTGAGTCGGTGCAGCGACCACTTTTGGCGCAGCGACCACAGGCACTTCAATCATAAAACACGAACCATGACCAAGTTCTGAGAACACATGCACTGGGTAGTCGAGTAGGCTGGTCATGCGTTGCACGATGGCTAAACCTAAGCCCAGGCCCTGTTCGCCCCAAGGAGAGGTATGTCCACAGCGTTCGAACTCTTGGAACAACTTAATGCGCTGTTCTTCCGCGATCCCTGGACCTGTATCCCAAACGCCAATACGAATATGTCCTGGACGTGCTGAACGTAGCACACCCACCACAACACGACCACGCGCCGTATAGCGTAGGGCATTGCTGACGAAGTTTTGAATAATACGACGAATCCACTGTGGGTCGGTGTCAATCCAGAACTGAGCATCATGTACGGTCAGTTTGATATTACGCTGTGCCGCAATCGATTTAAATTGCAGTTCAAGATCGCTGAGTAAGTCATGCAGCGGATAAGGCTGACGTTTTGGTTGAATGGTTCCACCTTCGAGTCGTGCGATATCCAAGAGGGCAGAGAGCATACTTTCCGCACCATGCAGCGCACGATCTAGTTGCTGAAGCGTTTTACGATCATCATCATTTTGTACGCTTTGCTCGAGGGCGGTACTAAACAGGCGAGCAGCATGCATCGGTTGCAATAAGTCATGGCTTGCAGCAGCAATGAAGCGGCTTTTCGACATATTGGCTTTATCGGCTTGCTCACGTGCCAATTGTTGTTCGGACAGGGCATCTGCCAACTGTTGGGTACGGTCTTGTACACGCCCTTCAAGCAAGGCTTCATTTTCACGGAATGCAGTAATATCGGCAAAGGTCGTGACGAAACCACCGCCTTCGATCGGGTTCCCGCGCATCTGAATTACACGACCATCTTTACGAATTCGTTCAAATTCGTGTGCGCTGCCGACTTGCATCCAATGCATACGTTTACGCACATGTTCTTCGACTGAACCAGGACCACATTCGCCGCGTTCAGCGTTATAACGAATCAAGTCTGAAATTGGGCAACCGACATAGACAATGTCTTTTGGATAATCAAACAGTTTGAGGTATTGATTATTCCATGCCACCAAACACATATTTTCATCAACCACGGACACACCTTGAGTCATATGGTCGATCATGGTCATGATCAGGTTTTGGTTAAAGCGCTGCCACTGTGAGGCTTGGTCAAGAATATTTGCGACCTGACCGAGTGCTAAACCATTATTGACCATGGCTGTGGTGAGTAGGGTACGGGCAGATGCCGCACCGATGGTGCCGGCAAGATACTGTTCGGTAAAACGCCACCACATGCCGTTGGCGCTGCTATTTTCATTCAAAACGACATTGTTTTGTGCGCAGAACTGGTTGAAGGCGCGCATAGTTGGACCTTCACCGGTAATGCGTTTTGCCAAAGTAATCAGATCACCTACTTTTAAGCGTGCCACATCATGGTGAATATAGCTGATGTCGTTTGATGTACTTTGAGCCGGGAGGGGCTTGGTTTCATAATAAAAGAAACTTTCGGCCTGAATTTGCTCGGCAACACTTGGACGGAAGACGCGGGAAATCCAAATATAGAGGGTGATATTTAAACCGAGCGCCCAAACTACGCCATGGGTAAGTGGATCGAAAGATTCAAACCCCAACAGTGCTTCAGGACGTAACCAACTCAAGCCTAGCGGACCCTGACTTAAAAGATTTTCGGTAAATGTTTTAAATTGTTCAGGTAGGCTACGCAATACGGTTGGTAATAACAGGGTATAAGCCCACATGCCAAAACCGACCAACAGACCTGCATATACGCCTTGCTTACTTCCGCCGCGCCAATATAAACCACCAATTAACGCCGGTGCAAACTGTGCCACAGCACTGAAGGCCAATAGGCCAAATACCGATAATTGGTCAATGTCATTGAAGAAATGGAAGAACAAGAAGCCCAATAACATGACCGCTAAAATACATACACGACGTGTGAATTTCAGTACGAGTGGTAGGCGTTTGTCATGACGTGACAATAAGCGTGTACGCCACAGTGCAGGCATGATCAAGTCATTACTGAGCATAATCGACAAGGCCACTGACGACACCAACAGCATACCTGTCGATGCTGAAAAACCACCGAGAAACGCAAGTAAGGTCAACCAGTCTTGGTTATAACTCAAAGGCAGTGAGAGCACAGCAACATCGGGGATTGCCAAGTAGGCAGGTGCTGCATGCAGCGCCCAACTGGCAATCGGGATGATCGCGATAATGGTTAAAATCAGATAAATGGCAAACCAACGACGAGCACCACGGATATGCTTTTCATCTCGCAGTTCAACCACCGCGACATGGAACTGACGTGGTAGACAAATAATCGCTAATGCAGCCAATAAAGTTTGAATCCAAAAGCTTTCTGGCACACCTTTGAGCTGAACATCTTTAAAGGTGGTGTTGATGTCATGGCTGATTTGAGCCATGTTTTCAGGTGATTCAAAAACAAAGAAAAATGCGACTGCAAGTAGTGCAAACAGCTTGACGAAAGACTCAAATGCCACAGCCAACATTAAGCCGCCGTGCTGTTCAGTATTGGCAATCTGTCGTGTCCCAAACATCATCGCCAAAATCGCCAATACACCAGTCAAAAACAGCACACTATTGGTGGTGCTGGTCAGACCAGCGGTCGGTTCTAAAATGACCGTTGCACTTAGGGCAATTGCACGTAGTTGCAAGGCTAAATAGGGAATAATGGCAATCACGGCAAGGATCGTGACTAATGACGCTAAGGGGCCACTTTTACCATATCGTGCTGCTACAAAGTCGGCAATCGATGAAATGGCATGATGCTGACGGACACGGCCTAAACGTCGCCAAATATCATAGCCGAGCGCAACAAATAGCAGCGGTCCTAGATAGATCGGCAGGAAAATAATGCCCTCACGAACCGCGGCACCTGTTGCGCCATAAAACGTCCAAGATGAACAGTAAACCCCTAAAGTTAGACTAAAGAGAAGCATTCTGCCGCGAGTACTGAGCCTGCTGGCATGCTTTTCACCAAAGAATGCACATACAAAGAGTAATGCGATGTAAAGGGCCAATACCCCGACGATAAGCCAACTATTCATAGAGCCTGCAGCATATTAATTCTCGCTTAATGATAACGCATCCATAGGCTTAGGGAGGTTATTGCTCAAAATTTAACGACCAAAGTCTAAATTACAAGAGATAAGGAACATTGGTAAGTTTAGCTTCGAAATAATTCGAATTAGAAAATTGCGCGCCAAGGTTCGGCGTAAGGAGAACATTATGGATGAGAGACAGGTAGAACAAATTCTACAGAATCCAAAATTTAAGGAAATGGTTAGCCGTAAAAGTAAGTTGAGCTGGACTTTGACGATCATCATGTTGGTGGTCTATGTCGGCTTCATGCTACTTGTGGGCTATAACAAAGAGTTCTTGATGCAATCCGTGAGTGGTGGTGTAACCACGATTGGTATGCCATTAGGTTTGAGCATTATTGTATTGTCATTCCTACTCTGTGGTGTGTATTCGTACATTGCAAATAATAAATTAGATGCATTAAACGAAGAAGCAATGCGTGAAGTAGAAGCAATTACTCAAGAAAAAGGACTTCACTAAGATGAAATGGAATTCATTGAAAGCAACAGCACTGGCGGCTCCCGCTCTGCTCATGTCAAGCATGGCAATGGCAGGACCAGATTTAGGTGAAGCACAGCAGCAAGCGACCAACTGGCACGCAATTATCATGTTTGCCATCTTTGTAGGTTTTACGCTGCTAATTACTAAATGGGCTGCAAAACAAACTACCAACACTGCAGATTTCTATACTGCTGGTGGTGGTATTTCAGGTTTCCAAAATGGTCTAGCGATTGCCGGTGACTATATGTCAGCAGCATCGTTCCTCGGTATTTCCGCAATGGTATTCAGTTCAGGCTTTGATGGCTTGCTGTATTCATTGGGCTTTATGGTGGGTTGGCCAATTGTATTGTTCTTAGTAGCAGAGCGTCTGCGTAACTTAGGTAAATTCAACTTATCTGACGTTGTATCGTTCCGTTTGGCTGAAAAACCAGTACGTACATTGGCAGCAATGAGCTCGCTGGTGGTTGTAGCGTTCTACCTAATCGCACAGATGGTAGGTGCAGGCCAGTTAATCAAATTGTTATTCGGTCTAAACTACAACATTGCGGTTGTGATTGTTGGCTTGCTGATGATGGCGTATGTAATCTTCGGCGGTATGTTGGCAACGACTTGGGTACAGATCATTAAAGCAGTGATGCTACTTTCTGGCGCAACGTTCATGGCATTCATGGTCATGAAGGGCGTGGGCTTCAGCTTCTCTGAAATGTTCTCACAATCTATTCAAGTTTTCTCTAAAGTTCACGAAGTGACTTTGGCAGAAGCGGGCAATATTATGGGGCCTGGTAAATTGGCTGCGAACCCAATTGATGCGATCTCTCTAGGTCTTGCATTAATGTTCGGTACAGCAGGTTTACCACACATCTTAATGCGTTTCTTCACGGTTAAAGATGCCAAAGAAGCGCGTAAATCAGTGGTTGTAGCAACAGGTTTCATTGGTTACTTCTACCTACTGACTTTCATCATTGGTTTTGGTGCGATCCTTTACGTTTCAAACAACCCACAATTCCTTGATGTTGCAAAAATGGCGGTAACTGGCAAGCTAGAGCTTGTTGGTGGTAACAACATGGCTGCGGTGCATTTATCTGATGCATTAGGCGGTGATTTGTTCATGGGCTTCATTTCAGCGGTGGCATTCGCAACGATTCTTGCAGTTGTTGCAGGTCTAACATTGTCTGGTGCTTCAGCTATTTCACATGACTTGTATGCAAACGTATTCAAGAAAGGTCAAACAACGCCAGAATCTGAACTTCGTATGTCTAAAATCGCGACTTTAGGTCTTGCGATCTTCGCGATGATTTTAGGTATCTTGTTCGAGAAACAAAACGTTGCATTCATGGTTGGCTTGGCGTTCTCTGTAGCAGCATGTGCAAACTTCCCAGTACTTGTATTGTCTATGTTCTGGAGAGGCTTGACCACTCGCGGCGCAGTGATTGGCGGTTTAGTAGGTCTGCTTACAGCAGTGACCCTAATTATCTTATCTAAAGCAGTTTGGGTAGATACATTCGCAATCTCTGAAACACCAATTAACCCATTCAATGGTCCTGCTATCTTTGCAATGCCATTGGCATTCATCTGCTGCTGGTTGTTCTCTGTGACTGATAATTCAGCACAAGCACAAGCTGAGCGTAAAGCATTCGATGCACAGTATGTACGTTCACAAACTGGTATTGGTATCTCTGGTGCTTCAGATCACTAATCTGAATCGCCTAAAAAGCCCCTAATAAGGGGCTTTTTTTATATTTAGTGAATGATATGACGCAGAGGTTTGTAGACAAATCTCTGTCCTATTTGCGTGTATAATTTTCTCCATTGATCGACATTTTCCAATGGCCTTGATCATCTTGATAAGGCGAGCGCTGAATGGTGAATTGTTGAGAGAAATTATCCTGACCGATGCTAAAGCTCTGATCACCAAAACTGCTCAAATGGGCTTTTATTCGCGACTGTTCAGCACCACTGAAGGTTTGGTTGGCAATACTTTTTTCAGTATGTTCTTGATGGTAATACGTCACTTCGCCCGACGATTTGATCACTAATTCACTGTGGTTGTTTTGCCAAGTCCCCACATAATTTTCATGGCCTTTGAGGAGTGGACTGTCTTGTGTACAGGCAGCGAGCATGAGCAGACAGAGGGGAGCAAATACGAGATGTTTTTTCATAATGAAATCTACCACGCAGGAGATTTCTTTAAATGTGCGCCTGAATGCTGAAACTTACAATAGGCTTTTTGAGGCTCATAGGTGATAAAAAAACTGAGGCAGAACAGTAGGCATATGTGATGTTTTTCAGGACACGCTCAACAAATCTTTGCAGTAGAAGAAACTTGCTTCATGCTAATTTAAAATCAATCAGTTGATGATGCTTCAGATTGATCATTTCAGCGCATGATAAAAAAATATAGAGATTGAACATAATGCAAGGATTCGTGGATTTTTGGAGAAGCTTTAGACTTTTACCCTCAGCATGGCTGTTACTGGTGCAGTTTCTGATCTTGGTTTTAACCGCGATTACCCGAGAAAGTCTGTCTTTTCGTGCGCTAATTTGGGTACTTGGGGTGTCGGTACTATTGATCATTGCCAAAGTGATTCGCCAAACACCGATGTTTACGATTCTAGGACTGAGTTTTGTTGGCTGCGCCGTATTGTTTTCTACTTTGATTATGCTCGGTGTAAATCATCCGAATATTCAAATTATTGCGCATGGTTTTGAAGCCTGTGCGTATTTTAGTGCAGCCTATGGCTTATTACGCTATATGTTTGCCGATCGCTATTTAACCAAAGATGAACTTTTTGCAGCAGGGGCAGTATTTACCCTCATCGCATGGGGTTTTGCTTTTCTCTATAGTATTTGTCAGCTGATTTATCCGGATAGTTTTGTAAATCCTGCAGAGCCGGGCATGCAGTCGTGGTTAGATTTATTATTTTTAAGTTTTAGTTTGCAGTCTGCCACGGGCTTGTCGGATCTCATGCCTGTGAGTGCGCCTGCACGGGTCTTGGCTATGCTTCAAATGTTCTGTGGGGTGATGTATTTGGCTCTCATCGTTTCACGCTTAATTGCATTGCAATATATTGCCCATTTACCGGAACTCCATGAGCCCAAAGACAAATAATGGCAGGAAAAAAAAGGACGCAAATGCGTCCTTTTTGTCTTCAGGATCTAATATGAATTAGAAACGGAATTTAGCGTTTACGCCAACAGTTTGAGTGTCGCCGATAAAGCTTGTTTCAGTCGCTTTAGCTGCTTCATAGTTAGCATTTACATAGCTAGCACCAACTGCAACAGCAGGAGTGATGAAGTAGTTTACGTTCGCGCCCCAAGCTGAGTCTGGAGTACCAGCAAAGCTAGATTCAGCGTAAGAAGCACCAACGCTTAATTTAGGAGTTACGAAAAGATCAGTTTTGAATTGGTAAGCAGTGTCATCACCGTAGATGATGCCTGATTCGAAACCAATTGCCATGTTAGTGTCGTCGATTGCGCCAACATATTTAGCACGTGCAGTGATTGCGTCTTGGTCTTGACCAATAGTCGCAGCTTCTGCAGCAGCTTTAGCAACACCGTTACCCATAACGTTGAACGCGTCAACAGCAGCTTGGTCAGCAACGCTAGTGTAACCAACAGCAACTAAGAAGTTTTGAGTTGGAAGCGCACCAACTTCTAATGCATAACGGTCGCCATTGCCTTCTAATTCTTTAGATACTTGGTTTTTAGAATCTAAAATAGTGTGGCTGTAAGACGCGCTTGCATATACAGGAACAACTTTAGTTGGAACATAAGCTTCAGCTTTAGCACCAAAGTTATGAGCAACTACGTCAACACCTTGTGAACCAACTTCGCCGTAGTTGTAAGCAACAGCTACGTTAGAAGCTTGGTTTAAGAATGCAGCTTCTGCTAAAGGACCTTTTGTAGAGTCAACATTTTTGAAGTAGTAAGTACCTTGAACACCACCAATGAAATCTTTGTCATTTGTAGTTGTGTCGATGTATTCTGCTTGGCCTTGAACTTCAAATTGGTAAGCTTGAGCACCGGTCATGGCTAATAATAAAGCAGTGGCTAAACCGAGTTTTTTCATGATTTTCTACCAGTTGTTACAAATGGATTAAACATTGAGCATTGTATTGTAACAATATATTAAGTCAATGATCCTAAAGGTTATTATTCAGTCTCTGACTCAGATCTTTATTTCATAATAAGAAATTCAGTTTTTACTCTAACTAATAAGTCACTGAAAAAAAATCATTGAGAACAATTAAGTAAGTTTGATTAAATTCTTAATTAAAAAAATACACTTGAAAAAATACACAACTTTTCAATCTGAAATAACAATCAATGTATTTATTTTTATTTAAAATAACATTTAATACGAAGGGCAAATTCTAACGCTTTTCACGCATTTGAAGCGATAAATTGCGGCTTTGACTGCCGAATTGTTGGGCAAAAACTGTTTATTTGCATAGTAAATGGACGTTTTTGTTTTAAATCTGAGGTCTAATTCACTTAAATGAATATCTTAGTGATAAATTTAATATCCTTGTGAAATACTTGGCTTTACATCAGGTTTTATTTGATTCATAATTTGCCAATCGAGTCGTCACACAGTTTAAAAGTGTGACTTTGACCCTGATTCTCCATCATTTGTTTTTTATTCGCCCAGCTTTCCCCAAGGTTGGGCTTTTTTTTTGTCTAAAAATGGAACTTTACCGCAAAGATTATAGATAAAACGGAGATGGAATAAAAATAAATGCCCTTTTATGGTGCATATATTATTGAATTTATCATCGAGTTCAGTAGGTCCAGACAAAAAAAATCCTGATTTTCATGGAAAATCAGGATTTTTTAGCCAAAATTTTCGGGAAACTAAAATATTCTGCTGAGGAAGAAATTTAGTGTGCCCTAATACGGTGCATTCTGCACCAATTTATTGCAATTGTAAATATTTATTTAAGCAAGTTCATAAAAAAATTTATTCCTTTCAAATATGTTGCTGTTTTTTAGCAAATTATCTCGTTTTAAAATGATAAAAATGTGACAGATTCAACACATTTGTATAGAATTTAGCTGTATAAATGTTCATTTTATAAATTAATAAATTATTGATCATTAATTTAAATATTCCCGCGTTTAGTTGATAAGTGGGTTGGGGTATGCAACAAGTGTGGGGCATAAAATAGATGGAAACATTACGAACAGAGCATATTAGTAAGCGCTTGCAACTTGCGATGCTAGTAATCGTCTTGTCTATCGTATTTATTAGTGTTCCACTGATTGTGAGCAGTTATCAAAACTACCTCAAAAATGCTCAAGCGCTGAAAGAAATTCAGATGCTAAAAATGGTGGCAGATTTAACCAACCAAATTTCTCGTGAACGTGCGCCAGCTAACAGTGCAATGTCGAGTCAAGGTGAACAGCGCGAGCAAAAAATTATTGAGTTGGCTGAATATCGTCAAGGCGTTGATCGGCAATATCAAGATACACTGAAAGTTTTAAAAGAAACGGGCTTTGCACCGATCGCCCAGCAGTTAGAGTCCAATTTATATCCATATTTGTTGCAGGGTCGCAAAACGGTCGATCAATATATTGCGCTGCCGACACAACAGCGTGAAGCTAAAAAATTGGATCATGCCATTTTGGCGATGTTCCAAGCTTGGGATCAAAGCTATATTGCCATGCAGAAATTGGTCAATCATTCACATGGTAAAGATACCCGTGTATCGAATTATTACACGCTGATTTTATTACTGGCAGAATTACGTGATCAGGCGGGACGAGTCGCATCAAATATTATGGCTGCGGTATCATTTCAACAGGAAATTCCAGAGCAAAATTTAGCGCGGAGTTTACAAACCCAGCGTCAAACACGCTATCTATGGGAATTGATCAATGTCGTGCAGTCCGAACATGACAAAACACCCGAGTTTAAACAGTTACATCATGCGGTACGAACGGAATTTTTAGATAAAGGTTTGCCAATTATTGATGGTTTGGCTCAAAAAAGTCTTCAACATCAGCGTTATCACATGGATGGCACCCAGCTCACTGATGTAATGGTCAATAAATTTGTCACAGTGGTGGAATTGCAAAGTTATATTTTAGATTACAGTCTCAAAGTAGCTGCGGATGAACAACGTGAAGCGCGAAATAAATTGATTTTCACGCTTTTTGTCTCGCTCGTGTCATTACTGACTGCATTATTAACGATGTTCTATGCCAAGAAATGGGTGTTTGAACCTTTAATTCGTGCTCGTAATCAGTTATTTAAACTGGCTCGGCACCGACAAATGGATCAAGGCGTGATTGAACCTGCCAAAGTAGGTTATCTCAGTTTATTTGATGCCATTCAGCATATTGAAAACATGTTGGAACAACGTGATGCCTTTGAATTTCAGCTTAAACATATTGCCAATACTGACTCACTCACCAATGTCGCCAATCGTTTTGCCTTAGATGAATATATTAAATTTCGCGACAGCCAAAATTCAGGCTTTTTACATACAGCACTGATCGTGATTGATATTGATCACTTTAAACAGGTGAATGATCGCTATGGGCATATTGTCGGCGATTTGGTGATTCAACATGTTGCCAATCAATTACGACAACATATTCGTTCATCCGACTTGGTGGTGCGATATGGTGGAGATGAGTTTTTAGTCCTGATCGAGGGGATTGATATGCTCAAAGCCCAGCACATTGCCGAAACCATACGGCATGATATTCAGCATGTGAATTTCAATTTGGCAGAAGACGAAGCAGATCTCATCGTGACGGTGAGTATTGGTGTTGCAGTGGGTGCCAAAAGCTGGATCGATTTATTAGAGCGCGCAGACCAAGCATTATTTAAAGCCAAAGCTGCGGGGCGTGACCGTGTTTCAGCCTAAACGCAGCTTGATATTCATAAATATCTTGGCAGATTCATAAAGTTAGCTAGAAAAATCAATTAATCTTCATCTTTATATAATTTATTGCAGGCTTGTTGGTTCATTTGACTACCATCTTCATTCCAACACTGGGCTTGGGTAATTTTGCCTAAATCGTACTGAAGCACCGCTTCAGGTTGCCCATTGTCATACCAAATTTTATAACTGTTATGACGAACGCCATTACGATAATAACCTTGGCGTTCTAGTTTGCCGTTTTCAAACCACATTTTCAGCTCGCCAATCAGTTTATTGTTTTGAAAATTGGCATAGGTCCATGGTTTACCATCGCTATACCAGCGTTGGCGCAGGCCATTTTCGATCCCATTTTTATAATTTTGAGAAAAAGCCAGTTGGCCATTCGGATGCCAAATTTTGTAATCCCCCTGCGACTCACCATTGATGATGCTACTTTCTTGCTCTTTTATCCCATTGGCAAACCAAAACTCGAGTTTGCCTTCGTACTCCCCATTTTTATAAGCAATGCGGCTACGGGATTTGCCGTTGGGGAAGAAACTTTCAAATACGCCTGAGCCTTGAATACCATCTGGAAAGTGAATTAAATGTTCACATTCACCGTTTTTAATTTTGCTATTACTCAGAAAGATGGTGGTCAGGGCATTGCCATTGGCATAGACATATTGATTTTCAAAGATTCCTTTGTGTTGAGTCGGGGTACTGAGGGCTTTACATTGCGGCTTATCTTTCCATGGGCTAAGATCGGGGTCTTCTTGTGAGACAAACAGCACCATGTATTCGTTTAGATAGCCATCGGCAAAGCTATATATTGGACATAATAAGAGGCTGAAACTTAAGATAAATTTATTCATTGTTAGTATGCTTTTATATTTAAAAAATTAAAAATTATTCGTTGTTGAGTCCACGATAGGCGTCATCATAAGGATGTTTTGTTTAAAAATAAATAGTGGATGCGCTAAGTTTGCAACAGATACAAGACTGTTGAAAAGTAAACAATTCAGATTTGAACTTCATCTTATACTATGGGCTTTAAATACCATAAAAATAGTGCAATGAAAAAAATATATCTATCGTTGATGACTGTCCTGAGTTTGTCCGCATGTACAGCAAATGAAGGCATGTTGGATTCATCTCAACACTTAAAACAAACCGCTCAAGCCAATTTAGCAAATTCACGGGTGAGTGAAATTCCGTCTTTATTTAATCAAGCACAGACACAGGCGGTAATTGTCACATTTGATGGTCAGCGCATGAGCCATTATGGCAATGACTTACAGCGCGCCCACACTGAATACATTCCTGCATCTACCTTTAAAATGTTAAATGCTTTAATTGGTTTGCAGCATCAGAAGGCGACAGCCAATGAAGTTTTTAAATGGAATGGCGAAAAGCGTGCGTTTCCCACTTGGGAAAAAGACCTGACTTTGGGTGAAGCCATGCAAGCGTCTGCGGTTCCTGTATATCAGGAACTGGCAAGGCGAATTGGCTTGGCGTTAATGCAACAGGAAGTTAAACGGTTAGGTTTTGGAAATCGTAATATTGGCCAGCAAGTTGATAACTTCTGGTTGGTCGGGCCGCTGAAAATCACGCCCGAGCAAGAAGTCCAATTTGCTTATCAACTTGCCACACAAACCTTGCCTTTTGATGTTGTTGTACAGAAGCAAGTCAAAGACATGCTTTATATTGAAAGCCGTGGGGATGCGAAGTTATATGCCAAAAGTGGTTGGGGTATGGATGTAGAGCCGCAAGTTGGGTGGTATACCGGTTGGGTAGATGATGGTCATGGCAAGATTACAGCGTTTAGTTTGAATATGCAGATGGCTGCAGGGGATGATGTGGCGGAGCGTAAGCAGTTGACGTTGGATGTGTTGGATAAGTTAGGTGTGTTTCATTATTTACGTTAATTTTTTGAGTTTTGAGTTTTGAGTTTTGAGTTTTGAGTTTGCATTGGGGTTGAGTTCCATTACGTAGTAGATTCATACTTTTGAAAGCACAAAAATAAGCAAAATGCTTTTGTTTGGTTGAAGGTAAGTCCGAACGGTTGCTGTTGAATGTATAAAATGATGGTACGAATTTTGTGGATGGATTTAGTTAAGATTATTTTCAAAAAATATGCTTTCTAAACGTCCTCACTTTGCATTGGGGCTGAGTTTCCATTGCGTAGGAGATTCCCACTTTTGAAAGCACAAAAGTAGGCAAAATGCTTTTGTTTGACTGAGGGCACATCCGTGCTGTCCCAGTCAAACGGGCGACATCCATGTCGCCGTCATGTGATTGAATGTTGTGAAGAACAAGAATTTATTTAGAAATGGCTTTGTTTAAGCTCGTATAAAGTGATTTTCTAGCTTCTAAAATTTCAAATCTATATTGAGCAGTTGTTTCAACATTGATAGATCCATTTTTACAAAGTGTATAAGCGTTAAATTTTCTGAGTAATTCGCCATAAATTCTTAGCTTTTCTTGTTGTTCAATATATCCATGTAAAAGAAGTAAACCTTCATTTTTGCTAAGTAAATTAAAGTCATTAAAAAGTGCGTGTCTTAGAGGTTTAAGTCTGTCTGAAATCTCATTAAGAGCTGGTTGAGATTGTTTTGTTTCAAATTCAAAAATTGCCCAAATTTTTAAAACGAGATGATTTATTTCCTCGAGATCTTTGGAAATATTGGTCAATAAATTACGATTATATAGAAGGTTATCTTTTGCTACTGATGCTGAAATATTTGCCTTTTGATTTAAGTAGGTAATTACGCCAGTTATCAGTGCTCCTAAACCAATTTTTACGGCTGTATCAATTATCTCTAATAAAGTCATATAAATAAAAAACGGTGAATGAATCACCGTTTTATCATGCACTTAAAGGAAAGAGAATCTTATTTCAACATCGGCTTTAAAAATTTCGCTGTATGCGACACTTTATTCTTCGCAACAACTTCAGGTGTACCTTCGGCAATAATCATACCGCCACCCGCACCACCTTCAGGGCCTAAGTCCACAATCCAATCGGCAGTTTTAATCACATCCAAGTTATGCTCAATCACTACAATGGTATTGCCCTTATTACGCAGCTCATGCAGGATGTCGAGCAACTTGGCAATATCATGGAAGTGTAGACCAGTTGTTGGTTCATCAAGCACATACAAGGTTTTGCCTGTATCGCGCTTCGCCAACTCACGAGCCAATTTGACACGCTGCGCTTCACCACCTGAAAGTGTGGTTGCAGACTGACCCAAACGGATATAGCCCAAGCCCACTTGGTTCAAGGTTTCCAAACGACGGTGGATCACAGGAATGGCATCGAAGAAATGCATCGCATCTTCAACCGTCATTTCTAAGACATCAGAAATGTTACGACCTTTATAGCCAACTTCTAACGTTTCGCGGTTATAGCGCTTGCCGTGGCAGGCATCACAAGGCACATACATATCAGGTAAGAAGTGCATTGCAACCTTAATCATACCGTCGCCTTCACAGGCCTCACAGCGACCGCCTTTCACGTTAAACGAGAATCGACCTGCAGCATAGCCACGTGCTTTGGCTTCAGGGGTTTGCGCAAACAGTTCACGAATAGGGGTAAACAAACCGGTATATGTTGCAGGGTTTGAACGTGGTGTACGACCGATTGGGCTTTGGTCAATATCAACGACTTTATCGAGGAACTGTAAGCCATCAATCGAATCAAATTTCTCAGCCGTTAATGTGGTTGCACCATTCAATTGAGTCGCTGCAAGCGGCAATAATGTCCGGTTAATCAGCGTCGATTTACCTGAACCTGATACACCTGTCACACAGGTCATCACACCTAAAGGAATAGTCAAATCGACATTTTTCAGGTTATGACCCGCAGCGCCCATTAACTTAATTTGCTCTTCAGGTTTTGGCGGTTGTGTGCGTGTTTTCGGCACATCAATACTGAGCTTTCCTGATAGATATTGACCAGTTAATGAATCTGGATTTGCCAAAATTTCATCATACGTCCCTTCGGCAATCACATGACCGCCATGCACACCTGCACCGGGGCCAATATCAATAATATGGTCGGCGGCACGGATCGCATCTTCATCATGTTCTACAACTAATACGGTATTACCTAAGTCACGCAAACGTACTAGGGTTTCCAATAGGCGGTCATTATCACGCTGATGCAAACCAATAGAGGGTTCATCCAGCACGTACATTACGCCCATCAGGCCCGCGCCAATTTGCGAAGCCAAACGAATACGCTGAGCTTCACCACCCGACAGTGTTTCTGCCGAACGCGATAAACTTAAATAGTTCAAACCGACAGAGACTAGGAAGTGCAAACGTTCACGAATCTCTTTGAAAATCTTGTCAGCAATTTCGCCTTTGGCACCACTTAAGTTGAGGTCTTGATAATAGCTTTCAGCATCGCCAATCGACATCTTGGTGATTTGCGCGATGGTTTTATCTTTAACTCGAACATGACGTGAAATTTCATTGAGACGTGAGCCACCGCAAGCATCACATGCGGCATTGGATAAATACTGTGCTAAATCCTCACGCACATAGTTCGACTCTGTTTCACGATAGCGACGCTCTAGGTGAGGTAGAATCCCTTCAAAGGCTTGCACACGTTTGTGCGAACGACCACGTTCATCAATATAGCTGAGGTCAACTTTTTCCTTGCCTGTACCATAAAGGAATTTCTTTTTGGTCTCGGCATCGAGTTCATTCCACGGTGTGTCTAGAGAATAACCAAAATGATCGGCAACTTTTTGGATCATGCTGTAGTAATACGGACGTTGACGGTCCCAACCACGGATTGCCCCTTGGCTAATCGAAACTTCATTATTGGGAATCAATTTGTCAGCACTAAAATGGCTGCGTGTGCCTAAACCATCACAAACAGGGCATGCACCGAATGGATTGTTGAAGGAAAATAGCCGTGGTTCAAGTTCACCAACGGCACGTTCACATTCAGGGCAAGAGTGTTTCGCAGAAAATACGCGATCTTCTTGTTCGCCTTTCATCCACGACAAAATGGCAATATCGCCACCCATACGTAGTGCAGTTTCAAAGCTTTCTGCAATACGGTTACCGAGGTCATCACGAACTTTAAAACGGTCAACAACGACTTCGATGGTGTGCTTTTTCTTTTTGTCGAGTTCAGGCGGAGTATCAATATCAATGACTTCACCGTCGACACGCGCACGGACAAAACCTTGACCTTGTAATTGTTCAAATAAGTTGGTGTATTCACCCTTACGGTCACGGACCACAGGGGCAAGCAACATAAGCGCCGTGCCTTCTTCTAGACCTTTGACGGTATCGACCATTTCAGACACAGTCTGAGCCACCATCGGGAGGTCATGTTCAGGACAATACGGCGTGCCGACACGGGCATAGAGTAGACGTAAATAGTCGTAAATTTCGGTGATTGTTCCCACTGTTGAGCGTGGGTTGTGGCTCGTTGATTTTTGTTCGATGGCAATCGCAGGACTCAAGCCTTCAATCGAGTCAACTTCGGGCTTTTCCATTTGCGAAAGGAATTGGCGTGCATAGGCAGATAAGGACTCAACATAGCGACGTTGACCTTCAGCATACAAGGTATCAAAAGCCAAAGAGGACTTCCCTGAACCAGAAAGACCCGTAATGACCACAAACTTGTCGCGTGGAATATCGAGTGACACATTTTTTAAGTTATGGGTACGTGCGCCTCGAATACGGATATGGCTTTGGCTCATGCAAGGGGTCCTAAAAGATTCATCGAAAAACCTATATATGATAGCGCATGAAAAATGTTCAAGTGTAATTTAAACCTAGATTTATGCGTGACTTTGTGAGAAAAATGGCCGAATCAAAATATAGCTGTCTGTGCCGATGCCCTAAAACATCCGCAAATCAGCAATCTAGGACTTTTAACATGAAATGGCAACTTCATCTCAATCCAACATTAGGTGTGATGGGTTTATTGATGTGTAGTGTGTTTTTGAGTGCATGTACCCCGAACCAAACACCGAAAGCGCAAAATTATGACAGCTTAGAACAAGCAACTTTGGCGCTGAATACCGAAAGTGAAAAAATTGATCTGTATATTGCAAAATTAGGTCAAGCCAAAACAGAAGCTGAAAAAAAGCATCTGGCTTGCGAAAAAATTCCTCAACAGTTTGATTTGGTTTTGGCAATTGTTGAAAACAATCAACATTTGATGAGTGCTGAAGATTTAAAAGTTCAAGCGCAGTTTAAGCAAATGGCTGAGCAACAAAAAGCGCGCTTTACATCTAGCCTATGGTGTAAAGGTGCATAAAGATCACGGCACTATGACTGTTTTAAGTTCATCGTTTAAATCTCCTGTGCTATGCGCATAAAAATGCATTAGAAAATCTCAGGACTATCGCAGAAAAGGCGTAAAATGCAGTTTTATCGAAACCATAGAATGCCATGTTGTCCTTATTTCTCAAAAGCTTAATGGGTGCCTTTGTTGTGGTATTAATTGCTTTGCTGTCTAAAAGTAAGGTGTTTTATATTGCAGGTTTGGTTCCATTGTTTCCGACTTTTGCGTTGATTGCTCATGTAATTGTGGCAAATGATCAGGGTGCAGCCGCATTACAAAAAACTGCGCTGTTTGGACTCTGGTCTCTCATCCCATATTTCATTTATTTATTGATGGTGTACCTGCTCGCAACACGTTTGAGCTTAACGGCATGTTTGAGTGTAGCAACTTTGAGTTGGGTGCTTGCTGCGGCTGTTTTGATTTATGCATGGCAGAGTTTTCAGTAAGCATCAAAAGCCTATATCGATGCTGTTTCAGATTAACTTTTTATCGGTTCTAGATCATTTATAAAACAATAGATTTGTATTAAATTATGATGAATTTCCAATCACTAAATGTGTGATTTAAAATGTAAGTATTTGAATAATTAATTATAATTCTGCCAGAACAGCAAATAATCATGATAAGAGCAAATAATGTTAAAACAATTTTGGGTGATCATCTGCCTCATGTTTTCAAGTCAAATCCTGTGGGCTGAAGACAGTCAAATCCTCGCGTTTGAACAGTTTATTGACCCGGTAGCCGAGCAGCGTTATAGCGTGAGCGTGCCTGCGGTCGGGCAAAATGAACAGCTATGGTCTGTGGTCTATATGGTACTGCAAACCAACCAAGTCCCTGACAATACTGTTCTGGACTTTAAAGTCGTTCCGCAAGGTTTATTGTTGAAAAATAATCCTGCACAAAAAATACAAGAGTATGCTTTTGATGGTGTACAGTTGGCACAGAAAAAAGACTATGTACTGTCCCAATTCTCAGATTTGAGTGAACAACTGGAAGATCAAACTGGCAAGAAAGTGCAGGATGCATCAATCTTTGATATTAGTCGTGCCCATGTATATGCCCGCGTAGAAGATTGGGTGCCTGACTATAATGCACAAGCTACTCAACTGAATATTGAACTGGGAAAACTCAATGAAATGCAAGTCAAAGGGCTTTATTTCATTTTAGGCAAAGGTGAAAAGCCCAAAGATTTATTGGCTATTGCTCAACTAGATCCGATGGTCAAATCACAATTTCATTCAGAAGAGATGCAGGAACGCAAAGCAGCACGCAGTGAGTTGCGTGAAGCACGTTTTGCGATTTTTTTGGTGATTATTGCGATGGGGGTTTTCCTCGGATGGTATCGTTTTAAACGCTAATGCTTAAAATGATCATGCAAGGTCATTCTAAAAACCGAATCCAACCGTATAAAAAAAGGATCTAAAAGCAATTTTAGATCCTTAAATTTTTATACAGCTAAAATCACAGGTTTATTCAATGGGCCAAGTCCGCTGTTGATACGCGCTGTCCCAGAACATCCATTCTAATTTTGCGCCGTTCGTGTAAGCCGCATGCATTTTTTCACGTGTATCTGCATCACAGCGAGCCGCCACTCGATCAATGGTTTGAATCACATTTTGTACAGCGCTGTTGAAGTCTTGACCTGAGTAGGTGTCGATCCATGCTTGGTAAGGGTTATTCGGCACAGATTGGCTGACAATGGCTTTGCCGACTTCAGCATAGATCCAAAAGCAAGGCAGGAGTGAGGCAAGGACCACAGGGTAACTTTCTGACCATGCTGTCGCTGTTAGAAATGAAGTGTAATGATGGCAGGCAAGGGTCAGTGGAGTATTTTCAAACTGTTCTTTGCTGATGTTGAAACCTTGCATAAAGTCATTGTGCAGACTGCGTTCCACCACGATGGCAATTTTTGCCGCTTCAGAAAACTGAATCACATCGTCGGCATCAAACGCCTTGGCTGCACACACTGCAAGCGCACGACCATAGGCCAATAAATAATGGGCATCCTGAATGACATAGTGGCAAAAGGCATCGCGGCTTAAGCTGCCCTGAGCCAATTCCTGATTAAACGGTAGATGGAGAATCTGCTGATATAACGCGGTATTACGTTGCCAAACTTCTTCAGAAAAACGCATTGAACATTCCTGTCGTTAAAAATGAAAGACGGGTCTACACCATGATGCGATGTAATTGAGAGCCTCCATCTTAGAGTGTTTATTCAAAATGTAACGAATAATTTTTGGTTTCAATCCTGAAAAGCGGCATAATTGCGCCATAAACTTAGCTTCAAACTGGGTATTCCCTCATTTTGAAATCTTATTGAATGAATAGGTCGATCTATCATGATGAAACATTTTGGTTTCTCAATCGTCTTTACGATCGTGTGTCTTGCCATTTCTGCATATTGGGGTCTGAATCATGGCCCAAATGCAGGTGTGCAAGCCATGCTGACAGCACTGACCATTACTGTAATTTTGGCAGTGATGGAAGTATCATTGTCATTTGATAACGCTGTAGTGAATGCATCGGTACTCCGTGGTTGGGATCATTTCTGGAAAATGATTTTCTTAACTGTCGGGATCGTGATTGCTGTATTCGGTATGCGTTTGATTTTCCCAATCGTCATTGTTGCTGTAACGGCTGACATGGGCGCTATGGAAGTGGTGCAATTGGCATTGAATAATCCAATTGAATACTCTGCAAAATTGATGGCACATCATGCAGAAATTGCGGCCTTTGGTGGTGCTTTCTTATTGTTGGTGTTCCTGAACTTCTTCTTAGATGAAGGGAAAGATACCCATTGGTTCCGTTGGTTAGAGCGCCGTTTGGCCAATCTTGCAAACGTTCCTGCGATGTCCGTGTTTATTGCCCTAATTGCGTTATTGGTAATGGCAGCAAACGTGGCCGAAGTCTCTCGTCTAGCGGTAGTGATGGCGGGTATCTGGGGGATCGTGGTGTATATCGGTGTCCAAGTACTGAGTCATTTATTGGGTGGTGAACCTGAAGTTGATGAAAACGGTAATGCGGTTGGACATGACGCAAATGGCGTACCGACGGGCGTGATCAAAGCAGGTTTTGGTGGTTTCCTTTACCTTGAAGTACTTGATGCCTCATTCAGTTTTGATGGTGTGATTGGTGCATTTGCGATTACCTCTGATGTGGTAATCATTATGCTCGGTCTTGCTATTGGTGCTATGTTCGTGCGTTCGATGACCATATACTTGGTGGATAAAGGCACCTTAGATGCTTATATCTTCCTTGAACATGGTGCGCATTATGCGATTGGTGCTTTGGCCTTCATTATGTTGGCGAGTGGCACAGGTCTGCATGTCCCTGAAGTGGTAACGGGTCTGATTGGTGTGGCATTTATTGTTTGGGCGGTGATTGCCTCAATTCAATATAAAAAGCGCCAAGAAAGTCTAGGCTAATTTAAATTTGCCTGAAATCTCCCAAAAAGCGCAGCATCAGCTGCGCTTTTTATTTGTCCAATCATCAGGATATTTAAAATCAATAAAAATCCTGCTTCGCTTTAAGCTGAATGTCCTATAATCCCATTCCAAGATTAATGAATTTTTAACCAGCTATGATGAATGCTCTTGAACGACGCTCAACTTTTGCTTTGAGTAGTATTTTCGCCTTACGTATGCTGGGGCTGTTCATGATTATTCCTGTTTTCTCTGTGGCAGGTCAGCAATATGCAGGGGCAACACCGGCACTCATTGGTTTGGCGGTTGGTGTCTATGGGTTGACCCAAGCGATATTACAGATCCCGTTTAGTCTGATTGCAGACCGTTATAGCCGTAAACCGTTGGTGGTCATTGGGCTGCTGTTGTTTGCTTTAGGCGGTGCAATTGCAGCAATGTCCGATAGTATCTATGGCGTAATTATCGGGCGTGCGATAGCCGGTGGTGGCGCTGTGTCTGCGGTAGTGATGGCTTTGTTAGCCGATGTCACACGTGAAGAACAGCGCACTAAAGCCATGGCGATGATGGGGATGAGTATCGGTCTGTCCTTTGTGGTGGCATTTAGCCTTGGACCTTGGCTCACAGGTTTAGTCGGTATCTCGGGTTTATTTTGGGTGACCACCATCATGGGACTTGCTGCGATTGCGATGTTGCTGTTGGTGCCGAAAGTGACGCGTCATCACCGAAATTTCCAACAAGGTTATCTGACGCAATTGAAGCAAGTGCTGAAAATGCCTGATCTAAATCGGTTGCACGTTTCAGTCTTTGCATTGCATTTACTACTCACAGCGATGTTTATTTATGTGCCATCTCAGTTGATTGACTTCGCCAATATTCCCTTGCATTCGCATGGTCTGGTATATTTGCCGCTTTTGGTCGTGAGCCTGTTTTTTGCCTTTCCGAGCATTATTCTGGCGGAAAAATATCGCAAAATGCGTGGCATTTTCTTGACCGCCATTGGTGGCATTATTCTAGGATTGGGCATCTTAATTTTTGGTTTCGAATCTAAATATATTCTGCTTACTGGCTTAGGATTATTCTTTATTGCATTTAATGTGATGGAAGCATTATTACCGTCATGGTTATCGAAAGCGGCTCCAATTCAGTCTAAAGCGACAGCCATGGGCGTGAACGCCAGCAGTCAGTTTCTGGGGGCATTTTTTGGTGGTATGATTGGCGGGCAACTTTTGTTGCTAAATGATACGGCAATGGGATGGGGCATCCTGACAGGGCTAGCCATTTTATGGTTGATCATTAGTTTTGGGTTGGCTCAGCCGCGTTATTTATCGTCTATGGTTTTCAGTTTGCCTGAAGATAAAGAAACGGATGAATGGACTTCTCAGCTTTTAGCAATTCGTGGTATTGAAGAAGTTGTGGTGATGTCTGACCAGCAAGTGGCTTATGTAAAAGTGGATAAGCAGCAGATGGATGAATCTGCGCGACAACATTTAACGCACTTGTTAGGGAAAGAGGTAGCCATTTAACCATAACTCTTATAAAGTAAATAATAGAAACAAATAGGAAGAATACGTCTGATGCGTGGTGTAAATAAGGTCATTTTAGTTGGTACTTTGGGTCGTGACCCTGAAACAAAAACTTTCCCAAATGGTGGTTCTCTCACTCAGTTCTCAATTGCAACGAGTGATTCATGGACAGATAAAAATACAGGTGAACGTAAAGAGCAAACAGAATGGCACCGTATTGTGTTACATAACCGCTTAGGTGAAATTGCACAGCAATATTTGCGCAAAGGTTCTAAAGTTTATATTGAAGGTTCATTACGTACTCGTCAGTGGACAGATCAAGGCGGTCAAGAGCGTTACACGACTGAAATTCGTGGTGAACAAATGCAAATGCTTGACAATAATCGCCAACAAGGCGAACAAGGTCAAGGCGGTGATTTTGGTCAGCCTCGTTTTAATAACCAACAAGGTGGTTATAACAATAACCAAAACCAAGGTGGCTACGGTAATAACTCAAACCAAGGCGGTTATGGCAATAACCAACCGGCTCAAGGCAATAGCTATGGCAACAACAACCCAGGTGGTTTTGCGCCAAAACAACAGCCTGCACCGACACCGGCTCCTGCAGCAGCAGATTTAGATGATGACTTACCGTTTTGAGACACACTAGAGATATATTTTTGTAAAGTTTATAAAATTATTCTTTATATATAGTAAGTTAAAAGAAAGTTTACAGATATTAGAAATAATTCTGTAAACTTTTTTATTATTTTACAGTTCAAAAGTTTTATTTGATTATCAGTAACTACATGACAATATTTGTGACTTTTACCAGTGCCCCATTAGTTCCAAGTAGTGCAGCCTGATAATAAAATACAAATTACTGTTAAAAAATAGACCTCTTTCATAAATCATTTTTACTCAATTCCGAGTTATAGATTCCTGCGATTAAACGGAATCTCAAACCCAGCCTTTTACCTCTATTTCGGTAACGTTCAGCAAGAATTTTAAAGGTCTTCAGGCGACCAAATACATGCTCGATCCCGATTCTTCTTTTGTTGATTGCCTGATTATAGATTTTGAGTTCAGGTTCCAGTTTACAGCGTCTTTTGGCTTTTAACGGCAATAGGCTATTAGGGTACACAGCATAAATTCCCTGATAGCCTTTATCTGCAAGGATAAAAGCACCTGAAGGAATCTGCTTTAAATTGCGTTTTAATAGCTCGAAATCGTGCACCATACCGCGATCAGTGCATAAACTCAGAATTTGCTGAGTTTTATAATGAATGATGGCCTGTACTTTAAAGGTATGCGTCTTTTTCTTGCCACTATAGCTTTTCTTCTGTTTTTTTAGGCCTTTGAATTGGAATTTCTGTGGCATCCACGATCACCACATTCCAGTCGATCCCTTCGCCTTCAGGCAAATTCTTCGGTAAATTAAACAGATTGGATTGAATCAGGCAATCTTCAACATGACGTACAATTCTTGAGGCTGTTGACTCTGAAACCCCGTAACTCGTAGCAACGTGAAATAAAGTTCGGTATTCCCGCCAATAGCTCAGACAGAGTAGAACCTGATCCTCCACACTTAACTTGGGTGGTCTGCCTTTAGCTGGAACATGCTTCTGCAATTGCTCAACCATTAAATAAAAGGTTGACCATGAGATGCCGGTATATCGCTTAAACTGTGTTTCAGAAAGCTTCTTCTTTGAATCAATGTATTTCATCCGCAGATTATGCATGAATGCTAAGAAAGTTAGAGTACAAATATCAATCAAAAAGGTGCTCGTTTTTTGATTTATGCAAGATGTCTAATATAAATTATATTTATTCATTACATTCTCTTAGTACTTAATTTTTTATCAATATATCAATTAAATTTTACAAATTTTGATAAATATAATTTAAACGTATAGTTTAGAAATTAATAACACGATCAATATTTAATAATCGAGGGAAAGACCAATGAAAACAAGTATTAAACTAGCTTTAATGACTTCAATGTTTATAAGTGCTGGTTGCTCCCACGCAAACAATAATTCTGAGGGTTCAAGTTCAATGGTTGATTTAAAAAACGGTAAAAGTTTTTGCGCTGGCAGATACACAATTCAATTGCCAAAAAATGCCGTTCAATTTGGTGGTGGAGATAAATACAACTCATTCCAAATTACGAGCAAGACTGGATCATCTGTAGCTGATTTGAATGCTGAGTATGCAGCAGTAAAGAAATACTTCTCAGGAAATGTTTCTCAGATCACTTTAGATACTGAATTGAAAAAAGTTGGATCTAAGTCAGTGCGTATTTTCTCAGGGAAACCGGGAACTATTAAAAATGCTCCGCTCCAACTTAAATTTTGGGTATTAGATCGTAACACTCTATTCAAATTTGAAATTCCCTACATGCTAGATAAGAAAGAAATTGTATTTGATGAGATGAATAAGATCATTGCGAATATCAGTGCTCGCAACAACAATACAATTCCAAATGAAAAAGGTGTATGTATTTTAAATGGATTTATTAAAGATCCTGATTCACAGTTCCGTAAAAGCACCCATACGATTGCTTTCAATATGAGTGGTATGCCTTCTGTGAAAATGAGTATGCAAGTCGATGCTGTTGCTCAACAATTACCAGATCTAATTACACGTACAGAACGCAATCTTAAGCGTGATGGAATACTTCATTTAACGCATTCATCTTTCAAAACAATCAGAAAAGGTACAAAAAACCAAACTAGTGGTGATCAACTCACTGGATCGGAATGGGTAAGCAAAGCTCCAATGAAAGGCAGAAATGGGATTATTGCAACTTGGGAACATGCAGGAACAGCTCAGAAGATTAATGATCCAGCGGTAAAGTATGAGTTTGATTCTGGATACGATGGAAGTAATGTTCGGACTTCAGACCTTTCAGAAAAAGAAGCCCTAAAAATATATGAATCAATTCTTGAAACAATAAAAAAATTCTAGGAATAATTATGACGATTGAAAAAACTCCTATTGATAGTACTGGGGGATTGCTTCAAGTCTGTTGTGACTCCAAGCACTAATAAAACTATTTGCAATGCCGTTATTGGGCCTAAATTGGTTGTGCCTATTATTTTTATACCGGGCATCATGGGCTCAAATGTTGAACCAATGGAATCTAAGAAAGTATGGTTCCCTGCAACCGAAAGTTATTGTCGGGCATGGTTATCACATAAAGTCAAAACGCCACCATCACACTATAAACAACAGTTTACACAGGCTGCTTGGCAGACCCTCTTTATGGATATAAAGCCTTGCTCTCATTGAAATTGATTGGTTTTCTCGATGGAAAGGCAAAGATTGATTTAAATAGTAAATCTAAAAATCCGATAGTTTTTATAAAAAAGTTCGGTTTTACCTATGATTTGATAAGTCGTATTCTAGCTTCAACAAATAAGCAATCCCTGAAATGAGTTAGAGGAATATCAAATGAGTTTAATTAATACTGAAGTAAAACCATTTAACGCTACCGCTTACCAAGACGGTCAATTTATTGAAGTTTCAGAAAAAGACTTCTACGGTAAATGGTCTGTGGTGTTTTTCTATCCTGCTGACTTTACTTTTGTATGTCCAACAGAATTAGGCGATCTTGCTGATCACTATGCTGAATTCAAAAAAATGGGCGTAGAAATTTATTCAGTATCTACTGATACACACTTCACGCATAAAGCTTGGCACGATTCTTCTGAAGAAATTAAGAAAATCGAATACCCAATGGTTGGCGATCCAACTTGGACACTTGCGAAAAACTTTGATGTTTTAATTGAAGCAGACGGTCTAGCTGACCGTGGTACTTTCGTAATTGACCCTGAAGGTAAAATCCAAATCGTTGAAATCAATGCAGGTGGTATTGGTCGTGATGCTTCTGAATTGATGCGTAAAGTAAAAGCTGCTCAATATGTACATGCACACCCAGGTGAAGTATGTCCTGCAAAATGGAAAGAAGGTGAAGCGACGCTTGCACCATCGATCGACC
Organism: Acinetobacter sp. YH12096; assembly: GCF_013419215.1. NCBI lineage: Bacteria > Pseudomonadati > Pseudomonadota > Gammaproteobacteria > Moraxellales > Moraxellaceae > Acinetobacter > Acinetobacter sp. YH12096. Next base: position 122,787 of record NZ_VPAM01000005.1, read on the forward strand.
TAGTGGGTAAAATCTAATTTGGTGATCCAACCGTAGATTTAAAAAAGCCAGAACTCAGTTCTGGCTTTTTTGTGGTCTAGAACATTAAACTAAATAGCCATCAAGCTCCGGAGCATAGTCACGAATTCCAGCGACTAAATAGTCAATTAATCTTTCCATGACTAGGCGCTGACCTTTTCGCGAAGCATATACCAATTGTACCGTACCGACATTTGAGCACCATTCGGGGAAGAGGTGAATTAAACGACCTGCCTCAATATCTGCTTGTACCGTTAAATACGGTAAGTCTGCGATGCCTAAACCATCGAGTACCGCATAATAAGCACCGGCTAAGTCATTGCTTTTAATCCGAGGTTGTAAGGCAATTTCAATCTGCTCTTGCTGTCCCGTATGATGCAAATGCCATTGATAGCGGTTTTTCTGTGTACCCAAAACGATACTCGGAAATTCTGTCAATTCGAAAATATGCTTTAACTCGCGTCCTTGTAAAAGTTCAGGACTAATCACTAAGCAATGCACGGTTTTAATCACGTCACGTACAATAATGCTCGAGTCTTCATTTTTACTAAAATTGGTACGAATCGCTAAATCAATGTCGTCATGCAAGACATCTACACGGCGGCTAGACAGCTCAAGTTCGACCTGAACTTTGGGATGATCTTTTAAAAATTGATTTAACAAGGGGCGAATTTGATGTTCCATCATGACCGGTGGACAACTAATTTTAACCAAGCCTTCAAGTTCACTTTTTTGCTTCAGGAGCACCTGATGCGCACATTCAACTTGTTCGATTACTTTTATGCATTCTTCATACAATTCTTGGCCTAATGTCGTGACCTTAAAGTGTCGGGTAGAACGCTGAATAAGGGTGACATTATATTTGGCTTCAAGATCTAAAATGCGTCGGCTTAATTTTGATTTTGTAATATTCGATGCTTCACTTGCAGCGCTAAAACCGCCATGTTTCACCACCAAGTAAAAGTAGTAATAATCATCAAATGAATGCATGGATCACCTTATGCAGTGAAAATTATTTCAATTCAAATCATCATACGTCAATTTATACATCAGGTATAAAAAAAGCGGCTCGAAGCCGCTTTTTACTACTGAAGGATTATTTCTTTTCAGTATTTTGCGTATAGCTGTTGATTAGGTTGCGGTAGTCCGGTATATGGTTGCCGAAAAGCGCACCTAAACCTTCAATATCATTACGCCAGTCGCGGTGTAATTCACACGCGGTACCAAACCACGTCATAAGCTGCGCACCCGCTTGCGTCATACGTTGCCAAGCTGAGTCACGGGTTAAATGGTTGAATGTACCTGAAGCATCGGTCACCACAAAGACGTCAAAGTCTTCTTCTAAAGCAGACAAGGTTGGAAATGCAACACAAACCTCAGTCACTACACCGGCAATAATCAATTGCTTTTTGCCTGTTGCTTTGACGGCTTTCACAAAGTCTTCATTGTCCCAAGCATTAATTTGACCTGGGCGTGCAATATAAGGTGCGTCAGGGAACATCTCTTTGAGTTCTGGAACCAATGGACCGTTTGGACCTTGTTCAAAACTGGTGGTGAGAATCGTTGGAAGATTAAAATATTTTGCGGCTGCAGCCAGTGCGAGCACATTATTTTTAAATTTATCTGGATCAATGTCGCGAACCAATGAAAGTAGACCTGTTTGATGGTCAACTAAAAGTACCGCGGCATTATCTTTGTCTAAACGAACGTAAGGTTTGCCCCATTTTATTGTCCTCTTTCCTGTTTGCAACTACGCAGGATCAGATGAAATCTGCGTGTTAACTAGATTTAGAATAGTTGTAAAAATGAGACAATGAAATGGGTTTAAATGAGAAGCTCAATCATAAAATTGGGATAATTCATCGTTGTATATGTCTTAAACCTTAGAATTTCGAAATTAATGCTTGGTTTTGAGTGAGGTGCAGATTTTATGTCTGAGTATTGTTCTAATTTTGAGATATAGAATGCTATCTGGAAGATGGTCAGTAAGTATTTCAAAGCTTAAAATAAGCGCTATGTTCATCCTATCGTATGAATATAGGAGCTAAGAAATGAAAAAAGTAATTGGTGTTTATCGTAATCAGCAAATGCACTGGGTGGGCGATGGTTTTCCAGTCAAAAGCTTATTTTCCTATGATCGTCTAGGTCAGGCGATTAGCCCATTTTTGCTTTTGGATTATGCGGCACCTTATCAGTTCGATCCCACCACTGCACGGCATGGTGTAGGTTCACATCCACATCGTGGTTTTGAAACGGTGACTATCGCCTACAGCGGTGAAGTGACTCATAAGGACTCAAGTGGTGGTGGCGGCACAATTCAAACAGGCGATGTGCAATGGATGACCGCAGGGTCGGGTCTGGTACATGAAGAATTTCATTCGCCTGAATTTGCTCAAGCAGGTGGTCTTTTTGAGATGGTTCAATTGTGGGTGAATTTACCGGCAAAAGACAAAATGACCCAGCCTCGTTATCAAGCGATCACACGCCAAGATATTCCTCGCATAGACATGGATGAAGGTGCAGGGCATATTCGGGTGATTGCTGGTGAAATGGGTGGTCACCTTGGGCCTGCACAAACCTTTAGTCCAGTGAATGTCTGGGATGGTGAATTGAAAGCTCAATATGAAACCACCTTACATGTACCTGAAGGGCATAACACCATTTTGGTGGTCTTGAAGGGTGAGGTTGTGGTGAATGAAAGCCATAAAGTTCAAGACAGTTCGATGGTCATGTTTGCCAAAGATGATATCGCCATTCAGCTACAAGCGTTGCAGGACACACAATTTCTGTTACTTAGCGGTGAGCCACTAAATGAGCCGATTCAAGGTTATGGCCCATTTGTGATGAATAGCAAAGCTGAAATTATTCAAGCCTTTGATGATTTCAATAACGGAAAATTTGGTGAAATTGCGCTAGCGCATGAGGCTTAAGTGAAATTCATGCCGTTGAAATAGCCGAAAAAAAAGCCTCTGAACAGTCAGAGGCTTTTTTATTGAGCGCTGTAGTATTTATAGTTGTCATGATTTAAATATCATTTTACTTTTTATAAATTGTGATGAATTTATCACTTTATTATGTGGCGCATCTTAGCGAGACTTGGCTTTAAAGTAAACCGAAAGTTATAAAAATGGTTAATTTAATTGTTTGGTTTTATAGAGTAATTAAAATTTTAAAGAAAAATATGTTTAAAAAACAAAGCTTAAATTGTGTGCTTTTTGACTGTAAATATTTGTAAATTTAACTTAAAAACGGCTGTACTGAAATCCATACAAAAAGTGCGAATCTGGTATTTTTTAATAGCTATTTTTAACTTCTGATCAGTCATACTTTTAAACTGTGTTTTATAGATGGAAAAGAAAATTGGAAATTGCAGTCATCGGTAGTGGCATGGCTGGGCTGGCTACCGCAAGAATTCTTAAAGACGCAGGGCATAACATTACAATTTTCGAAGCTCTGCCTGGTCGTGGTATGGATAGCCACAGCACTGAGTTTGAAGGCGGCTTGATCGATGCCCCTTTGCGTGTGATGAATCCACATCTTTGGAAAAATACCTTAAGTTTGGCGACCCATTTAGGGATTAAAACTTTCCCTGTCCGTACCTATATGGCATGCAGTTGGCTATTTGAAGATCGTACAGAAACGTGGTTGACCACCAGTCGTAGCCGTATTGGTAATTTCCCAATTATTAATAACCGTAAAGGCTTACAACAATATGGCTGGCGTTTAGTCAAAGGAATGTTGCAACTTAAAGCCGCGATCACTCGATTTTTTAAATCAAAAAATCAGGATATTACGCTTGCTGAATTCATTAATAAAAATGAAATTGAAGAAGTATTTTGGCATGGTGCAGTCATGCCTGTGTTGTATACCATTTGCACTTGTAACCCGAAAACGATTGGCGAATGGCCTGCGAAACCGCTGTTGATTTTCTTGCGTCAATTGACCAATGGTGATGCCTTGTTGCGTATCCAAGGTGGTACACCTGCGTTGGTTGATAAACTGATTGAAGGTTTAAATATTCAAAGTGGTACGGCAATTACCAAAGTGCTCGAGCAAGACGATAAAGTCTTGGTGGAAACTGAGGCCGGTGCACATCATCTATTCGATCGCGTGGTTGTTGCGACACCAACCACCAAAACGGAAGAATTTTTAGATTCTACTCAGTTTGCTGACGATATTGAGCTCTTAAAGAAATTTAAATTTGAGCAAGGTCAGTTGGTGATCCACACTGATCAAACGGTGATGCCGCCGAAGCGCAAAGATTGGTCTGTACTAAGTTATATGATGGATCGTAAATTTACTCGTCAGCAATTTACCGTGTGGCTTAACTCAATCGAGCCGAGCTTGGTGGGTAAAACTCCAGTGTTCCAAACTTGGCAGCCAGTGACACCGATTGATCCTAAAAAAGTGATCTCTTCGGTCAGTTTGACACGCGCAGTGGTGGATTCACATACGGTGGCGCTGAATAAAGAGTTACAGCAACGACATTTATCCCCTGAGCGTAAAGTCTTCTTTTGTGGCTCATGGTCTTGCGATGGTCTGCCGATTTTAGAGTCTGCGGTAACGTCTGCTATGCATATTGCAGAAATTTTTGGTGCGCCATTGCCGTTTGTGGGTTTAAAACCTAAAGTGGAGGTTGCCCCTCAACTCGGTTACTAACATGAAATGGCTTCAAGCAATTCGTCAGTACGTCCCTAGCCATAAATATGCGATTAACAGTCGACTACTCGGAGATGATGCGGAGCTTGCTTGGAGCAATTTGGGCTATTGGAATGATGCAAAATCATCCTATCCTGCAGCCTGTCAAAAACTCGCTTTCCATCTTGCCGAATCCATTCAATTAAAATCTACAGATCGTGTTTTAGACCTTGGTTGTGGGCAGGGCGCGAGCTTGGTTTTTTGGATGGAACATTTTCAAATTCAAAACTTATCCGCAGTCGAATTGCAAACCGAATGTGTGGAAAAAATCCAAAAAAATTTAAATTCAAAAATCAAAATACAACAAGATTCATTTTTGAATTTAAAAAATATTTATCCACAAAACTGTATGGATGCCGTACTGTGTATTGATGCTGCGTATCATAGTGATTTGAATTTATTGCTTTTATCAGTTGTTAATGTTTTGAATTCAAAGGGACGCTTTGCTTTTCACTATTTGATGTTGTCCGATGCGTTTTTGAATTTAAATTCAGTGCAACGATTGAAATATCAAAGTCTGTTGAAAGCAGCAGATGTGAATTTGAAAAATTTAAATTCAAAGCAAAATTTACAACACCAAGTGCAACAGGCAGGTTTCGAAAATATCCAGATCGAAGATATCAGCGAATTCGTATTTCAGGGTTTTGCCGATTATATTCAAGAACAACAACGTCAGACGAGCCTGAGTCATGTGGATCAATTCAAAATCAAGATGACGGCAAAATTGTGCGAAAAGTTGTATCGAGACGGGCTGATTCGTTATGTGCAGATTAGCGCGAGGAAGCCATAAAAAAGAGGCTTTAAAAACATCAAAGCCTCACTAAAAAGCGAGGCTAAGAAATGGTGCCGGCACACGGATTCGAACTGTGGACCTACTGATTACAAGTCAGTTGCTCTACCAACTGAGCTATGCCGGCGTTGTGGAATGCATTCTACAGATTTTTTGAAGTGGTGCAAGTTAAAAAAACAGCAAATCGAATGTAATTTATACGTTTGATTTATTCAGCATTCGACCGATGTTTGGCTCTAAAAACCAGAGAAATAAAAATAGGTAATGTTTCGCCCACAAGATGTGGGCGAAAAAATAGGATGGGTGAGCGTTGAGTGCTATTTCATTCTTAAAATTTGGTCTAGATCCTGTGCGCATTCTTCAAGTGTATATGCCATCTCCAGTTGCATTTGGGGGCGGAGTTCATTGGCGAGCTTTCGCCATTCGTCAATCAGACGCTGTGCTTTTTGAATTTTATGTTTATTGATGTCTTTGGCAAGGGTTGGGGTATAGCCACCACGTTTGGCGTTCTTGATCTGCTTAACATAATTCTGGCTGTTATTCATGTTCTCTCCCGAATAGCAGTGATATATGAAATGTGTTTTTTAAGTTTTTCGTTGATCAAGTTAAAAGTACCGCAATCGCGTTTCAGTTCTATGATGTTTAAATTAATGAATAATTTTTTGAATAGTACCTATATTGAGAGGATGATTTATTTTTAGCATAGGCTTAAGTAATTGTCTTTAGAATATAAAATTTGTATTTGTAAATATACGTGTACTTATTGCTGCCAATAAAAAATCCATAAGTCGTGCATTAGGAAAAAAACGTGTGATTGAAATCCGTCAATCAGGACTTAAATACTGTGAAGTTATTGAGCTAAACAAATAGAAGATCAATTAGGGGGATATTTAATATTGAGAACAATAAAATTAAAAAAGGCCTAAATTTTATCAATTTAGACCTTCATTCTGCTTGGCATTGCAGTTTATTCTGGCGGTGAAAGAGGGATTCGAACCCTCGAAACGCTATAAACGTTTACACACTTTCCAGGCGTGCTCCTTCAGCCACTCGGACACTTCACCTTTTGCGCGGTGGATAATAGCGAAAAAAATATATTCTGCCAAGAGAAACAATTGAATTAGACAAAAACATCTTGAGCGGTGCTATGATTCGCAAAAATCCTGTCTAAATTGAAGACAATTATATGCAAAGTACTGCACAAAAAGCCGCATTGCCTGCCATCACCTTGGCAGCTTTGGGCGTAGTATTCGGAGACATTGGGACGAGCCCATTATATGCGCTGCGCCAATGTTTCCTCACAGCACACTTGGCGATTAGCGAAGCGTCTGTGCTGGGTATTCTGTCCCTGATTTTCTGGTGCATCATGCTGACGATTAGTTTTAAATACGTCAGCATCATCATGCGCGCAGATAACAATGGCGAGGGCGGTATTATGTCGCTGTTGGCCTTGAATCTACGAACCACACGAATTGCCGAAAACAAAAAAATCTACCTGATTGCCCTTGGCTTTATTGGGGCATCTTTGTTCTTTGGTGATGGGATCATTACCCCCGCAATCTCTGTGTTATCCGCGATTGAAGGCTTAAGTATTGCGACGCCGATGTTTAACCAATGGCTGCAACCCTTATCGATCGGTATTTTAGCGGGGCTATTTTTAGTGCAACGCCATGGCACAGGCACGATGGGTAAATTCTTTGGGCCTTTAACGCTCATGTGGTTTTTATCCATTGGTGGTTTTGGACTATGGAGTATTTCGCAAACGCCATTTGTATTGACCATGATCAGTCCACATTGGGCCTTCAATTTTGTGGTTCAGCAGCCTTATGTTGCATTTTTGACTATGGGTGCGGTTATCTTGACGATGACGGGTGGTGAGGCAATCTATGCCGATATGGGGCATTTTGGCCGACTCCCAATCCGCTTGGCATGGTTTATTGTGGTGATGCCGTGCTTGCTGTTGAACTATGCGGGTCAAGGTGCTTTGCTACTGCGTAATCCTGAAGCTTTAGCCAATCCATTCTATATGCTGATTCCTGAATGGGCATTGTATCCAATGATTGCTTTGGCAACTGCGGCCGCGGTGATTGCCTCTCAAGCGGTGATCACAGGGGTATTCTCCATGGTCAATCAGGCGATTCAATTGCGTTACTTGCCGCGTTTGACAGTGAAACATACCTCTGAAGTTGAACGTGGTCAGATTTATTTACCATTTATTAACTGGGCATTGTTTATCTCGGTGCTGATCTTGATCTTGCTGTTTGAAAACAGTGCGAATTTGGCCAGTGCGTACGGCGTAGCTGTGACCATGACCATGCTCTGCGGTACGATTTTGATCTCAGTTTTAGCTTATGGTTTATGGCGTTGGCCGGTTTGGAAAGTGGCGATTTTTGCAGTTCCATTTTTATTGATTGATTTGATTTTTGTTGCATCGACATCATTAAAAATCGCAGCGGGCGGTTGGGTTCCAATCCTGATTGGTGCGGTATTGTTTACGATTTTAATGACGTGGAAAGATGGACGGGCATTGGTGCTCAATCGGCTCGGTAAAGATGCTTTGCCTATTGACCTGTTTATTCGCAGTGTTAGCATGGGTAGTGAAACCAAGTTTGTTCCAGGTGATGCCGTATTCTTGACAGGAACGCCTGAGATCGTGCCTCATGCCATGTTGCATAATATTAAGCACAACAAAGTTCTGCATGAACGCAATATTATGGTTACGGTCAACACCCGAGATGTGCCATTTGTACCCGAAAATGAGCGGGTGATCACGGAAAAACTAGATGATCGATTCTATCGAATCACGATGTTTTATGGGTTTAAAGATCAGCCGAATATTCCTGCCGCTTTGGAGCATGCGTATCGTGAATTGGGATTTGAATTTGATTTAATGCAAATCAGTTTCTTTATTTCCAGAGACCGTATTATTCATACCTTGGGTGAAGGCATGGCACCTTGGCGAGAAAAGCTGTTTATCTCTATGCAGCGAAATACCAGTCCAGTCAGCGATTTTTATCAAATTCCAACCAACCGTGTGGTTGAGTTGGGCAGTCAGATTGAAATTTAAGACGTAGATTGAACTTTTAGGCATAGATTTAAAAGTTAGACACGAAAAAGCCAGATCAATTCTGGCTTTTTTTTATCTGTAATAATTAAACTTTTTAGTCCAAAGACATAGAGATCATTCTGTTGCTTTTTCCTGGGAGGAGTATGCGAGCAAAACAACAGAATGAAGATGTTGCGTTATTTGATCCTTGAAAATACGCTGATTAGTTGATTGTCGCGTCTACATCTGCAGAGGCTTCAGGCGCAGCTTGGATGGCTTCGTCAGCAACAGGTGCTTCTGGGTTGGCTTGAATTGATGCATCTGCAGGATTTACACTTTGAGTCTCAGGTGCTGCCATAAAAGCATCTTGTTGTGCTTGAGGAGCTTCAGGCAATGCAGCCGATGCGCTATCGGCATTCACTGGCGCTTCTGCAGAAGAGGCAATGACGGGTGCAGCGTTGTTATCCGCTGATACGGCTTCAGGTGCTTGCTGTGCTGTTTCCACAGGTGCTTCAGTTACCGCGGCTTCAGGTGTATTGGCCACTGCTGTTTGTTCAGTTGGAACGGACTGCTCTGTAGGTGCAGCAGCTACACTTTGTTGTTCATTTGCGAGTGCATTTTCCGCTTCAGTCACGGCTTGTTCAGCATTTGCAGGGACTGCAGGGGCATTCGGATCGATTTGGTTTGCCTGAGCCTGTTCAGGGTTTAAGGGCTGTTCTGTTGCAGCGGCATTGACTTGTCCGGCAGGAGCTTCAACCAATTGAACTTGGCCACTTGAAACTAAGTCCTGAATGGAACCAGGTTGACCATTCACGGTGGTCACAATTTTGACTTTAGATAAGCTTTCTAATGTATCACCGGGTTGAATCGGCGGCTCTGCAAATGCTGCTGCGCTCATTAAACCTGAAATTAAACCTAAACCTAAAATTTTAGAATGCATAATCACTCCGTATATTTTTATCGCAATTTTTCGTATTTTTACCTTGTCATAATTCTTGAGGCGAATTCAATGAAACATACGCAACTGCTTCATGACCTCCTATAAAGAACTGCACAACTGCGACATAAAGTTACATCAACTGCTGCTTTGTTAAACAATATTTGTGTGATTGTTAAGCAAATTAAAAAAGAAAAGTGTACTAAAATATGCACCCTTGCTAAGCTGCGGAAAAATAGTCCTTTTAGAAGTCATTGTTGTAAGTCATGGTCAAAAAGAAACGCAATTCAGCAAATCCACTTTCACAGTTATTTGGGCAAAATGGCATAAAAGTGCTGTTGGGTCTGGTGGCAACAGGAAGCTTTGCTATTGCTTTCGGGCAAGAAAAAATTCAACAACTTGTTTCTATGAGCAGCACTTCAAATAGCGCCTGTTTGGACCAATTTTATCGTGAAGTGCCACCTTATTTGGTCCGTGAAAGCCTACATAAAAACAGTTTTCCACTGTGTTTTAATGGCTTTAATGTCATGTATTCAGGGATATCCAAGACACCGCTTTGGGTTGCAGAAGCATTAACCCCCGCACGCCTGAGTCAAAAAATTCCGCGTGAAGATAACTTTCATGAAGAGACTCGCGTGCCGTCTGAATATCGGGCTTTGCTGTCAGACTATAAATCTTCAGGCTATGACCGTGGACACATGGCGCCAAATGCCGATATGCCCAATAAAGCTGCGCAGTTAGATAGTTTTTCTTTGGCCAATATGGTGCCGCAAGCTCCAAAAAATAATCAGCAAGTGTGGCGTGAGTTAGAAGAAGCCACACGGGCGATAGTGACCAAACAAAAGCAAGATGTCTATGTGGTAACGGGGCCGGTATATAGTGCGAAAAAATTAAAAACCATCGGGCAAGGGGTCATCGTGCCGACCGCTACTTATAAGGCGATCTATTTGCCGAAAAAAGGTGTTGCAGGCGTGTACTATGCGGACAATACCTTGCGTGATACGGCACCGACAGTCAAAGTCATGAGTATTTGTGCGCTAGAAGAACTGACTGGAATTAATTTCTTTCCAGAATTAACTGAAGACCAAAAGCGTAATACCTACCGTTTGCCACTCAAAGCCACCCAAGTAAAAGCAAATCAAGATATCGCTTATTTGCATTGGGATGCTGAAAGCCAGTGTGCTGCAGATGTCGCAGAAGACAAGATTTTAAGTTTGCAAAAAGAGTTTAAATCGAGTGGTGGTTCTGTGGGAGAGACATCCATGGCAAGCAGTGAAAATGACAACAATCAAGATGCCTTGGTCAAACAATTGATTGAAGAAATTCTGCAATATCTGCTACAGATTTTGAAATAATTGAGTAGATAATAGCGCTGAACTGCGAGCGATGAAGAGGATCATTGCTTGCAGTTGAAATCTTTTTCACGTATTTCTATTGCTGCATCACTACAACAAAAAAGAAGGATATCCATCATGTTCAAAGCATTTGAAAATGACACTGCGTCGCATGCAATTCATGACTTAACACTAGAAAATGGCCAAGATCGAATTAATATTTATGGCAATTTACAGGTGACGAAAGACCAAGCAGGTTTAGCTGCAGCGAAAGCTTTACAGGCATTTTTCAATGATGTGGTGACCACGCTTGAGGCAGAAACCAACTTAGCTGAAAAAATAGCGCAGGGCGGTGAAGAAAACGAAGTAGAAAATCCATTTCTTTAAAGCTGTGTCATCGGCCGTCGAAGGAAGCAAAGCTCAATTCGGGATGAATGAAAAAAAGCTCACAGATTGTGAGCTTTTTTATGGTGTCTTCTTCTATTTATTCGTCTTTTGCCATCAGTTTATAGATGACCGCACCAATCACCGCACCAATCACCGCACCAATGATTGGGGCTACCCAAAATAGCCAAACTTGTGATAGCGCAGCAGTTTCAGCAAAGAATGCCACACCCATACTACGCGCTGGGTTGACCGAAGTATTAGTGACGGGAATGCTGATCAGATGGATCAATGTAAGCGCAAGACCGATCGCAATTGGGGCAAATCCAGCAGGGGCACGTTTATCCGTTGCTCCCATGATCACAATCAGGAAGCCAGCCGTCAGCACAATTTCAATGACTAACGCTGAGAGCATAGAGTATTTACCTGGAGATAATTCACCATAGCCATTGGTGGCAAAACCGCCGACTCCTGTAAATCCGGCCTGACCTTGTACAATGATGAATAGAATAAATGCGGCGAGGGTTGCACCCAGCAATTGAGAAATAAGATAGGGTGCTAGTTCTTTCGCTTCAAAACGACCACCGGCCCACAAGCCGATACTCACGGCAGGGTTAAAATGTCCCCCTGAGATATGACCCAGCGCATAAGCAGCCGTTAACACCGTTAAACCGAAGGCCAGTGCCACGCCTGCGAAGCCAATGCCAAGTTCAGGAAAGGCCGCAGCCAAGACCGCACTACCACAACCACCAAAGACCAGCCAAAACGTACCGATCAGTTCTGCTAAATATTTATTCATTTAAAATTCCATTTGTTTTTGTCATTTGGAATAGATTTTCAATCTTTCACTCAGCATGAGTGCAATATAGTTGTGAAGTGTTGTTTTATTCATTTATTGAATATGCATAGCTTTAATGGATTTTGCTGAAAATCACAATATATAAAATGATAACTGCGTCACATTTTAACTTGCTGCTTCAATTTGCGATAAGCGCCATTGCTGTGGGGTTAAATTTCGCCATTGTTTAAAAGCACGTTGAAATGCACTCTGTTCTGAATAACCCAGCAGTAGCGCAATTTTTTGCAAACTTAAATGTGGGTCTCTTAAAAATTCTTCAGCCATCATACAGCGGACCTCCTGCATGCGTTGCTGATAGGTGCTGCCTTGTTGTTGTAAATGGCGTTGTAATTGTCGGACGGACAGATTCAGTTGAGTAGCGACATGTTCAATTTGGAACTGATTTTTTTGTAAACCCATTAAGATGGCTTGCTGTAAGCGTTGGTCGATTTGCGTGGTATTCGGCAGTTTTTCTAATAAAGACTGTGCCTGTTGCATTAACAGTTTTTGTAAGGTCTGATCGCCTTGGGAAAAGGGGCGAGACAGTTCTTGAATGGGAATAATAACCTTCGACTTTTCTTGGGAAAATCGAACTTTACAGCGAAAATATTGTTCATACTGAGCGACATTTTTCGGTGCAGGATTATGAAAATGCACTTCGTGTAAATTGATATCTTCAAAACGCATGAATAATTTTAGAAACTGCAGCATTAAGGCAATCGCAATTTCATCGGTCAATTGATTGGCCATATTCATGGGTAAATCATTCCAACCGATCGAGAAAAAATCATTTTGAATATCAATCAGCAATGGACTACCATCGAAGATTAAGCGATGAAAATCATGGTAGCGGAGCAGCGCTTCGCCTAAGTTTTCACAGGACAGGGCAATATACGCAATGATGCCAATATGTTTGGGTTGCACATGTTCAGCAATTTCTAAACCCAGCGCTGGCTTTTGGATCTTTTGATCCAAATCCATCAATAAATCACGCCAAACGGCATAATCAAAACGTTCTAAGTTTTGAACTTTATTCAGTTTTTCAGGAATAGCAATGCCTTGAGCTTGGTGATAAGCATAGAGCAAATGGCCCAGTCCTCCATAGACCGATCCTGTATAGTCCTTGAGTTGTTGCATATTTTTTTAATTCTAAATTTTGTCGTGTTTTGTCAATAATATTAAAAAAAACGGTCAATATCTAGCCCTCTTCATTACCTATAGTGGAGCTAAGAAAAGGAGATATTGGTCATGTTAAAAGGTTTTATTGCAGGGTTGGTCGTCGCCAATGCCTTTGAATGGGTCGCGCATAAATATGTTTTGCATGGGACACATCGGTCAGGCAAGCCACGTTTTAGTCCAGTACCGAAAAGCATGAAATCACATTGGGAACATCATCGTGAAGTTCGAAAAACAGATTTTCATGATCATGGCTATGTTGAAGGTATACAGAACTGGCGCACGAAAAATGAAATATTGTCTCTGGTGGCAGTTTCAGCTGTATTTGTCCCGCTGTTTTATCCCATTTCCAAAGGAATAAGTTTGTCGGTGCTGTATTGCGCAGGGAATTATTATTATATCCATCGTCGCGCACATCTTGAGCCAGAGTGGGCGATGAAAAAGATTCCATGGCACTATGACCACCATATGAACTCAAATCAGGATGCCAATTGGTGTGTGACTAAGCCGTGGTTTGATTATATTTTAGGGACGCGGGTGATCTCCTCGGCAAAATTACAGGAACAGAACCCATTGGGTGTGTTACTACCGACAGCGATTGCGAAACCATTGTCACACTGGGTCAATCGGGTATTTCCTGCAAAGTGGGTCGCTGAGCGTGAAAAGCCAGTTGCACTTCTTGAAACGGTCTAATATGAATGCACTGTGCGTTTTGACAACGAGCGTTGCTACCCATTTGAGCTGTCGCAATTTGTCAATAAATTATGAATCTACTGTCAATCAAATACAGTGTAAATGCCCTATATTTAAATCATCAAAAGGCTTGTACACGACGAGTTGATTGATGAAGTTGCTATGTATATTTTTTCATTTGTTTTAAGTATCAGACCAAGTGCTGTAGTTTTTCTTGGTTTATAGGAGCCGACAAGGCTCCTTTTTTTATGTCTATCGTTGATGAATTAAATCGACGATTCGCTGCTACAAATCAATGCTTTGCATCAAAAACATCAAAACAAAAAAAGAGCGAATCATCGCTCTTTTTAAATCTTCATTGAAAATGAATCAATTAAAGGCGCATTTCAATGCCTTGTTCTGCTAGATATTTTTTCGCTTCAGGAATGGTGTGTTGACCAAAGTGGAAAATAGAGGCTGCAAGCACCGCATCTGCACCGCCTTTTAAAATACCATCGGCCAAATGTTGGAGATTACCGACACCACCAGAAGCAATGGTTGGAATGGTCACACGGTCATTAATATTACGCATCAGTTCAATGTCATAACCAGCTTTGGTTCCATCAGCATCCATCGATGTGATGAGTAATTCACCTGCACCGAAGTCCGCCATTTTTACCGCCCATTCGATGGCATCGATACCGGTTTCTTTACGACCACCGTGGGTGAAAATTTCCCATTTATTATCGCCGGTTTTTTTCGCATCAATAGCAACCACAATACACTGTGCGCCAAAACGCTGAGAGGCTTCTTGTACAAATTCAGGATTATAAATAGCCGCAGAGTTAATCGAAACTTTGTCCGCACCCGCATTTAATAACAGGCGGATATCTTCTACTTTACGCACGCCACCACCGACTGTTAATGGCACAAATACAGACTCAGCCATACGCTCTACTGTACGGTAAGTAGTATCACGACCATTTGAGGTTGCGGTGATGTCTAAGAAGGTAATTTCGTCCGCACCTTGTTCGTTATAACGGCGTGCAACTTCAACTGGATCGCCTGCATCACGAATATCAAGAAATTGAACACCTTTCACTACACGACCGTTGTCCACGTCGAGGCAAGGAATAATACGTTTAGCAAGCATAATTTTTTCCAAAAATAACAGCCGATTATGAAACTTCGCGACTTAGATGCTACACCTTAGTAGTCGGAGCGGTTATTCTATCAAAAATATGTAAGTTTTTTCGCAGGTTTTCTATGTCGGTTTATACCACTTTGACTTTAAAGGAAGTTCAGGATTTTGCAGCACCTTATGGACTGGAGGTGATTGACCTGATTCCGATTCAAGGCGGTATTCAAAATACCAACTATTTTATTGTTTGCGAAAATGGTACGCAGTATGTATTAACCGTTTTTGAAGAGATGGACGAGCAAGGTGCAGGGGAGCTGGTCCCTGTACTTGAACATTTGGGGCAGGCTGGTCTAGCTGTGCCTGTACCGCTGAATCATTCGGGTAAAGCGATTCATAGCTTAAAAGATAAACCTGCACAGATTGCGCCACGCATGCAAGGTCAACATCCCGTGCCTGCGAGCTTAGCGCAAGCAGAGGCGATAGCTGTGGCTCAAGCGAAAATGCATGTGGCTTTACAAGACTTCCCTTTGGAACGTGCAGAATATCGTGATCATGCTTATTGGTTACAAGTTTCACGTAATATACGTCCAACATTAAATGAAGCAGATACCACGTTGCTTAACAATTTGTTGGGTTTATATGACATCTTAACGGCGATGTATCCAGACCGTCCTGCCGGTTTTATTCATTCTGATCTGTTCCGTGACAATACTCTATTTGAAGGCGATCAACTTAACGGCATTTTAGACTTTTATGAGTTAAATAAAGACGAACTCTTGTTTGATATTGCTATTACTTTAAATGACTTCTGTACTGAATATCCGGATGTGCATTTGAATGAAGACAAAGCCATTGCCTTTTTACATGCATATGAAAGCGTGCGCCCATTAACCGCAGATGAAAAATCATGTCTAGAGTTATATTTGGCAATGGCGGCGGGTCGCTTCTGGATGATGCGTTTACAGGTGGCACAGAAAAATGCTGCAGAAGGCCGTACAGGGGATGATATTTTGCAGAAAAACCCTGCTGAAATGCGTAATATGCTGATTGAACGATTAAAATTCGTCACAGCATAAATTTTAAAAACAACGAGAGGGAAAAGCATGCGTGATCAAGGACGCTTAGTAGAATGGTTTGATGATAAGGGCTACGGCTTCATTCAACCGAACGATAGCACCAAAGATCGCGTATTTTTGCACATTAAAGACTTTTCCCGTCCCGGCCCACGACCAATCGTGGGCTGCGCGTTGGATTATGCTGTGATCTTAGACGAACGCGGACGCTTTCGTGCGCAGCAAGTGCATTATTTAAAAGCCTCACAAACCAAAGCTACACAACGCCCTAATAAAAAAAATGTGGTGCAGATGCCGCGTCAGGCAGAGCCGATGCAAATCTTGTGCATCATTTATATCCTCGCCTTGGCGGGTTTGTCTGTGGCGGGTTTACTCAGTGGCATGGTGCTGCTTTTTGTGAGTATTATCAATGTCCTGACCTATTGGTTCTACGCTCAAGATAAAGAAGCTGCGCAAATGGGGAACCGACGCGTGCCAGAAAATACACTGCATCTTTTGTCTTTTTTAGGTGGGTGGCCGGCGGCATGGCTGGCTCAGCAATGTTTGCGGCATAAAACACAAAAACAACCATTTCGAAAAATATATTTCTGTACTATAGCCTTTAACATATTACTGATTTTATGGCTGATTTCACCATTTAATATCCTGCATATCTAGGGTGGAATGATCCGCAAAATCATCATGACGGAGAGCGAAATGAATTATTCCATTGATAAAGATCCAAACCGCCTGCTCACGATTATTTTGTATATTCTTTATATTGTGGCGATTTTTTCTGCCGGCTTGCTTGCGGTCCTCGCGTTGATTATCAATTACGTCAAACGCAGTGATGTGCGCGGCACGATTTTTGAAAGCCATTTCACTTGGCAGATTCGCACGTTTTGGTGGTATCTCATTTGGAACATCATTGCTTTCGTGCCTTTTATTTTTCTGTTCTTTACCGGCAATAATGCCAATGCTTTTGCAGGTGTAGCACTGGGAGCGAGTACCTTCTGCGTCACGGTAATCGGACTGTCTTGGTTATGGATTGTGTACCGCGCGATTAAAGGTTTAATCCGTGTCAATGACAACCGACCGATGTATGAGTAATGCGAGTTTAAAGATTTTTAGCATAAAAAATCTTGGCATCAAAAAAGCGACCTTATGGGTCGCTTTTTGTTATGGGAAAGGATGCTGAAATTAGCGTTTCTTTAACCGTTTCGGCCGCCATTCACTCACAATCACACCCAGAACAACACACAGTCCGCCAATGAGAGCGAGCGGTGTTAAGCGTTCACCTGCAAGCCGCCCAATGATCGCGGCCCAAACCGGTTCACCTGCATAGATGATTGCTGCCTGTGCAGGATCGACCATGCGCTGCGCCCAGTTCATCACCAGTTGAATTACGGCGCTGGCCAGCCCCAATCCGCAGAGTACAGCGATTAATGGCCATTCAAATTTTGGCAAAGTGGTTTCACCCACCAGTGGAGCGAAGCAGAAACAGAACAGAGAGGCAAATGCCAACTGTAGAACCGTCACTCTGCGCAGATTGACGCGGGGCGCAAAATAGCTGATCAAGATAATTTCAAAGGCAATGGCAATCGAACCGAGCAGCGTAATGATTTGTCCAAAATTGAGCTGAATAGCGCCAAAACCATTACCAGTTAAAAAGACCAAACCAACAAAAGCCAAACACACACCCAGCCATGTCATCACATGTGGTTTATGCCGAAAACACAGCCACATAAAAATCGGAACCAGCGGGACATACAGCGCGGTTAAAAAAGCCGATTCGCTGCTGCTGATACTTTGTAAGCCGACCGTTTGTGTCGCATAGCCAATCGCAATCACAGCGCCAATACTTGCGCCCGCAATGACATCGTATTGAGAAAAATGTCTAAGATATTTGAGCGATAACAGACTCACAGCCAGTGCAGCTGCGGCAAAACGTAGACCGACAAACAGCACGGGACTGCTGAAATTTAAACCGTATTGCACGGTGATAAAACTGGCACCCCAAATCATGGTAATCAGGATGAGTGCGAGCTGCGGGAACTTGGCTTTCCAAGCAGATTGGACGGTTGACATGTGTATTTGATTGTTCGAAGAGGGGAAATAAAAATGAGAAATAAAAAAAGAGGCCCGAAGACCTCTTTTCTGCTCGGGAAAATTACAAGCTTTGTTGATCAAGCAGTAATTGAGCTTCACGAAGGTTCAATGTGCCTTCATAAATTGCACGACCGGTAATCGCACCTAAAATACCCGGCTGGCCTTTTAAGTTACGCACGTCGTCAAGGTTGGTCACGCCACCCGATGCAATAACAGGTAAGCCTGAATACGTTGCAAGGTTAACGGTTTGTTCAACGTTCACACCTTGCATCATGCCATCACGTGCGATGTCGGTGTAGACAATGCTTGATACGCCAGCATCTGCAAAGCGTTTTGCCAAATCAGTAGCTTTCACGTCTGTGACATTTGCCCAACCATCTGTTGCCACCATGCCGTTCATGGCATCGATACCGACAATGATATGGCCTGCAAATTTTTTGCACGCTTCTTCAACAAATTCAGGCTCTTTTACTGCTTTTGTACCAATGATGACAAATGAAACGCCGGCATCAAGGTAGTGTTCAATGGTTTCAAGAGAGCGGATACCACCACCAATTTGAATTGGCAATTCAGGCTGTGCTTTAGCAATCGCTTCAACCACAGGCTTATGAATCGGTGTACCAGCGAAAGCACCGTTTAAATCTACCAAATGTAAGCGACGCGCGCCTTCATTTACCCAATGCTGTGCAGTTGCCACTGGATCGTCAGAAAATACGGTATCGTCTTCCATACGACCTTGTTTTAAACGGACACATTTGCCATCTTTCAGGTCAATTGCAGGGATGATCAGCATGCTTTCGCTCCTTGCTCAATCAAATTAAGAATGAATTTGTGCCTAATCTTATCAAATAAACGGCTATTCACTAAATGCTAATATCAGAATTGATGAATTAAAAAAGCCTGACATAGGTCAGGCCAGTGTAAATAGAGGATTGGATTTTATTCTTGGTCTATAAAAATGCGCTGTGTATTAGTGTTTTTAGTCATTAAACATAAGCGGTTGTTTGTAATAAATCGATGTTTACGGATTGAAGTAAGCTACCGACATCGTATAAGCCTTGATTGAGGGCTGTGGTACTTTCACCGACCACTTGAACGAGATCACCGACCACAGGAAGTTCAGTGGCAATCGATGTAATCGGTGCAATGTCATCCAGTAAGGCATCTAAAGTGCCTGAAACATCTTGCACGACACCACCTACACTTGCTAAAGGATCGTTCAGGACGGATGTTAATAATTCGGTAGGATCAATACTGGCTACATAGTCGCCCGTTTCAGCCAACAAGCCTGTTAAATTCCCCGTAGTTTCGCCTACTGCATCCAATAGACCGCCCAGCAATGGCAGGTCAGAAAGTACATCTGTGATTGGTGCAGCCACGCCACTGAGATGATCAACCAAACCTGCAACTTCCGTCACGGTTTGGCCGACCACACCAGTTACGCCATTGAGAGCGGTCTGTACACCGCCGAGAAGATCACCTGTCGCTAGTTGATCGGCTACCGCATGTAAGCCATCACCTAAGGTGCCAACCAACTGATTTTCAACCGCGAGTACTTTTTCGATGGTCCCACCAATGAGCGGAAGCTCAGTCAGTGCATCCGTTAAGGGCGCTGTTAAGCTACTTACGGTCTCTAATACGCTGTCTACAGTATCTAAAACAGTATTTAAAACCAGTCCAACCGCTTTACTGATCCCTTGTAAAGTCAGGCTGAGTACACCGCTGATTTTTCCTGTAAATAAGTTCAACATGTCAGGTTCTCCAAGCTTTTAAATTATGATGTGTTATGTATTTGGCAGACTTGTTTTAGCAAAAGGAGATTGATGAAAACAAATTATGAAAGTATAGAAAGAAGGAGATAAATCATGTAATTCTGCTAGAAAACCCAGAGAGATCAAAACCTTAGCTGAATAAAAATATAAATGTATATTAATGTAATTAAAATGAGTTAAATCAAAGATATAAATGTACTTAAAAGGTGCGATTTTATTGTTTTTAGACTGTGCTGTGACTATTTTTAAGGCAATAACGTACTGTTTAAATCTCTAGTGCAAATAAACTGCAAATTCATTGGCACTCTTCAGCCGATCTTTGCACTTGGTCATGCCATAGATTGGGGCAATATCCAGTTACAGAGCGGTTACATCGCTGAATATAAATTAAATCATTAAAATAATTAAGGATTTATAAATTCATGTGCGGACGAATTCTTAGTTTGAGAGAAGTATTGGGAATGGTTTTGGGCAATAAGCCACGTTGTAATAATTCTTCAAAGACCAAAACAGGGGCATAGGCATCGGCAGCGGCATAACGAATTTGCTCCGGACTTATGCGCTTTTTGGCCCAATTGGAGGTGCTGACCGATTTAGATTTTGGAAAATTCACACGAAAAAGCAGTGCCATGGCATTTTTTAAACCGACGGGTTGGCTTAAGCCAAAAGAAGCAAAGCACTTGGAGAGTTCCA
This sequence comes from Acinetobacter sp. YH12096, assembly GCF_013419215.1. Lineage (NCBI taxonomy): Bacteria > Pseudomonadati > Pseudomonadota > Gammaproteobacteria > Moraxellales > Moraxellaceae > Acinetobacter > Acinetobacter sp. YH12096. The sequence goes on from NZ_VPAM01000005.1 coordinate 143,447, forward strand.
ATACACTATTCAGTTCGATGCCTTTTTTACGAAATAAATGCGCATCATTTTTTAAGCCAAAACCTACTTTAATTTGATCCCGATTACTCAAGATTGGTCTTAAAAAATCCCAAGTGCATTCGTTCATTTGAAACAACCACGCCTGTTGCGCCGTCGCAAGTTGGATTAAATGTGGACCGGTAGAGACCTCACCTTTACGAAAAGTCGGCTTAGATTCAGAGTCGAAACCGAATAAGGCAGTCGTCTGCAATTCATCGGCCCAGTGTTGGCATTGTTCTGCATTGTGAATGACATGGATCTGCTCTGGCACTAAATTTTGGAACAATGGAAAATTTTTAATCTGTTCTTTTGTTGGCAAAATAGGTGTCGGTAGAGCATCAGTCATTGTGATTTAATTCAAAGGCTTGTTGTTGCAGCCTAGAGCGTTTAGTAGGGAAATGCAAATACCGAGATGCGGCGTTGAGCATGAGCCTTTGACTCACCTGCCTGTCATAGCGCGTTGCTATGACAGTGATGAGAGGACTTAAAGACAGTGACCAATAGGCTTAAAGTCAGTGACGACTTAAAATAGAAAACGCGCAGTAAATAATACATTTACCAAGATCAGTAAGAATAAACCGATAAAGAGAAAGGCGAGAACCACCTCCCATGTTTTGGATGCACGTGGCTCACCATATTGATTGGCATTTGCAGACCCGGGGATGAGCATCAGCGCAATGCACATGACGATATTGAGCAACGGAATCAGCTCTAAGAGTGCAAACCAGCCTGAGAGATTAAAGTCATGCAAACGGCGCACTGAAAAAATCATCAAAGGGATCAGCATTAAAACATTTAGGATAAATCCAATCACTTGCGTCATTGGATTTTCAGCGTGAGCTATTAGGGCATTGAGAGTATTGGGCATCATGCTGACAATCAGCAGCATCAGTATGCTTAGCATGAGGCCATAGAAGACATTCCAACCGATAAATGACATGCGATTAAAGCGACCGTCACGGTTCCAGCCAGAGTTAATATTGGGTGAATTATTCATATTAAATGATCTTAAATTATCGTAAAAAGTATTGTTATCATTCATTTTTAGCCGCAAAAAATTGAGCTAAAAACGACATAAAAATGTGAAAAAGTACAGGATTTGATCCTGTACCAAAAAAGCGCGTTGATTATAAAGGTAAAGTACAAAAAAAGCCCACTTGTGTGAGCTTGTTTGAATAGGTGTATTGCTGTTTAGAGCGATCTAGGCGGCATCTAATGATTTATCATTATTGTTGTTGAATCGTGGCTTGTTGAGAGCGGATCACTTAGTTTTGGTAAGACGGAATCATGATCGCAGCAAGTATCCCGACTATAAACACCACGATATACAAAACAGCCAGCACTGTTTCCCAGCCTTTGGTCGGGCGTGGTTGTCCAAAGCTATTACTACCGCTATTACCCGGTGCAAATAACACATAGAGCGCAAACAATATATTCACTACAGGAACTAAGATCAGCAGTGCAAGCCATCCTGAATGGTCTCGGTCATGTAAACGACGGATTAAGAAAATGACGCTGTAATAAATGACGATGGCATACATGATAAAGAAAATAATCATGAGTGGCGTTGACATAGCACCCTCAGTCAGCGCATTTTGCGCACCGGGTATGAGCAGGCCGACCACAACAGCAATTAGCGTAAAAATAATGCCGAGAAGTAGATTCCATGCAAGATATGCGCGACGGCTAAAGCGACCACTGGCTTGGGTCGGTGAGTCAGATGTGAAGGTATTCATTATTATTCCTAGGCGTTGGTATTTTTATAAGTAGGCAAATTCTAAAATGAATATGTAGAAAATAAAAGGATGAAAAATAAACTGTACAAAAAAGCCCGCAAGGAGCGGGCTTTTTTGCGGTGAAGGAATTTTAAATATCCCATTCCACAAAGTTTTTCAGCAATTGCAGACCGGCTGTATGACTTTTTTCTGGGTGAAATTGTGTCGCAAACAAGTTTTCCTTGTGAATTGCGGTACAAAATTCCAAACCATAGTCACAGGTAGCAGCGACAATGCTTGAATCTTGCGGCTCTACATAGAAGCTATGTACGAAATAGAAACGTGCATCTTGCTCAATGTTTTTCCACATCGGGTGGCTAGGGTCTGCCTGATGCACTTGGTTCCAGCCCATGTGCGGCACTTTTAATCCCTCTACGTCAGGAAAGCGTTTAACCGAACCTTCAAAAATACCCAATGCATCTGCACCGCCATTTTCTTCGGAATGCTGCATTAGGGCTTGCATACCGACACAGATCGCAAGCACAGGTTTATTAAATGCCGCTTTACGGACCACTTCATCAATGCCTGCATCATGCATGCCTTGCATACAGTCACGCATTGCTCCCACACCGGGGAACACAATTTTATCTGCTTGTGCAATCAGCTTAGGATCATTGGTGACATCAACAGTTGCGCCCACGTGTTCGAGGGCTTTTGCTGCTGAGTGAAGATTTCCCATGCCATAGTCAAGAAGGGCAATACGGGTCATTACAATGTTCCTTTGGTAGACGCAACAGTATTTTCGGCACGAGGGTCAACTTCACACGCCATACGTAATGCACGGGCAAAGGCTTTAAATACGCTTTCAATTTGGTGGTGGCTGTTTTTACCTTTTAGGTTGTCGATGTGCAGCGTCATTAACGCATGGTTCACAAAACCTTGGAAAAATTCAGAGAAAAGATCCACATCAAAAGTCCCGATGCGCGCGCGAGTGAATGGAATATCCATCCAAAGACCCGGACGGCCAGATAAATCCACCACAACACGACTCAGTGATTCATCAAGTGGCGCATAGAAGTGACCGTAACGACGTAAGCCTTTTTTATTGCCCAGTGCTTGAGCAAAGGCTTGGCCCAGTGTAATCCCACAGTCTTCTACGGTATGATGATCGTCAATTTCAAGATCGCCATCACAATGAATATCAATATCAAACAGACCATGTCGCTTGATTTGATCAATCATATGATCTAAAAATGGAACACCAGTGTTTAAAGTGCCTTGACCAGTACCATCAAGATTCACACGAACTCGAATTTTGGTTTCGTTGGTGTTTCTTACCACTTCACTGATACGATCTGTCATAGACACGTTCCTCAAATACGTCAAAATGATTGATGTAAAAATATTTTCGCGGTGACGAAAAGTCACCGCATATTAGATTGCTCAGGAGGGTTTATCAATGCCTATTACCGTACATGCCTATACTTCTTTGGAAAATGATGAAGTGCGCAGCCAGCTTGAGCGACTGTATGACACCAGCCCTGAGTTTAGCGACGGTTCCGATGCGATTGAACAACTTGAGCAGAACTTAGCTCAGTATACCTTAGTTTATACTGCAGAATTTAATACAAAATTGATTGGCGCGATTTGGTGTACAGGCCAAGGTGAAAGCAAAACCCTTGAATATATTGTGGTACACCCAGCAAATCGTGGGCGTGGTGTTGCAGAACGTTTGGTCAGTGAAGCTACCCGTATGGAGGAAGAAAAAGGTGTAAAAACTTTCGAGCCAGGTTGTGGCGCGATTCATCGTTGTTTAGCACACATTGGTAAAATTGACGTAGTTGAGTAAAGTTCAATTTTTAAAAGACAGTCTCCGTGCTGTCTTTTTTTCGTCTGAATAATTAAATTGACTCAGACTTAAATGTAAATAAGACAAAAAGTAAGCGATTAGTGTGAAATATTGATTTAAAAATAAACATTTGAGAAAAAAGCCCATGCTTATGCTTGACGGCATTCAGCTTAAATTGTTTAATACGCCCCATCGGCGTGATAGCTCAGTAGGTAGAGCAACGGATTGAAAATCCGTGTGTCCCCAGTTCGATCCTGGGTCTCGCCACCATATTCAAAACTGATTTTTCAGTTTATCAATCCCTGATCCCATCAGGGATTTTTTTTGCCTAAAAAATATGCATACGAAAAATATTTTTATAAATATGATTGACTAATTAACTGAGATACGGCTTAATACACCGCATCGGCGTGATAGCTCAGTAGGTAGAGCAACGGATTGAAAATCCGTGTGTCCCCAGTTCGATCCTGGGTCTCGCCACCATATTCGAAAAAACCTCAAACCATTGTTTGAGGTTTTTTTTCGTCTGCTGTTTTTCAGGTGTTGATATTTCGCACAGTTTAACTGCTACAATCCATGCCAGATGATGAGCCCAATGGCTATAAGAAAATTATTAAAAAATAAGGGTTAAGGTTGTGAAGAAAATATTATTTCCTGTTTTGATCGGTATGAGTGTCTTGCTGAGCGCATGTGGTGGCGGGGGCGGCAGTAATGTCGATTCTTCCTATTCTAAAACCATTATTCAAAATGGTGTGACCTATGAATGTAAAAGTGAAAATGCAGCAGCGCTTTGTGATAATGGCAATTGTTCTTCTTGTGAATCATCGCTCGATAAAATAATCACAGCATCATGCAGCACCAGTATTTCCGCAGGGCAAACAATTTTTGCCGTGACCAAAACGGGCTGTGTATCCAATATGAAATCGGGCAGCAGAATAACTGCAGCATGTGATAATGGTCTGCTTAAATTAAAAGTTGGATCTAACTTTAGCTTAAATCAGGTGATTAACACGGGTACGACGATGAGCTCTGGTGAATATATTGTCGGCACAGAAGTGCTCCGCTGCAGGCTTTAATCAAATGAACATAGTTTCGTGGAGTGACAGTTGAAGCGACTTCAATATGCGGCGCTTGGACTGCTCTGTTTTGCACTGGGCTATATTGCGGCATCGTGGAATGACCAACCAAGCTTGACGTCGCCGCCACCTGAGCACTCGCTTGTCTCTTTGGCGACGAATAATCCTGTGGCACGCTTGGCTTTAGATCGAGATACCTCGGATCAGCCTCATTCTAAAGATATACAGCAACAACTCAAAGGCCAACATCTTCAGCTAAAGAGCATTATTCAGCAGACTTCAGATCAACAATTGGGGCAATATTTACAGCAGGCATTTCCCAATTACAGTTTTGCAGGGATTCAAAATAAGCAGCAGTTTGCGCAGCAGATGTTAGACGAATTTCTACAAGCCAAAAATGATCCGCAGCAGCGATTGGCAGGGCAAGCGTATGTGACTGATCAATCACAGACAGATGTAGATCAAGTTTTACCTCGTGAAATCTATGTCACACAGCCGTTGTATGCACATTTTGATACCATGGGTAAAGTTCCAAACAATACGCAAGTTATGGTGCGTTGGACGCATCGTGATAGCGGTGAAGTGCTGCTCTTTACGCCACGCAAAGTTAGTGAGCAACAGCAACAAAACTGGGTGAGTTTCTATCCCATGACTGGATGGAAAACTGGTCATTATGATGTGAAATATTATCAAATGAATGATCAATTAAGCCCGATTGCACAGACCAGTTTTTATATACAGCACGTGATTGAGTAAATATTTGAAGCTCAAATTTTATCGCTGAAGCTATGACTTAAGTGCTAGTTTCCGACCCTAAAAATTCGATTAAAGTGATAAAAAAACAACCAATGAATCCCCGCAATGAAAGACCTTTTCTCTACAGGGAGTGCGCTGTATCAACAATCACGTCCAAGTTATTCTGCTGAAGTTGTCGATAGCATCTTGCAGCATGTTGCCGTGCGTGAACTGGCATGGGACTGTGGTGCAGGTTCAGGTTAATTTACCAAAGGTTTGGCGTCCTATTTTCAACAGGTTTTAGCGACAGATCTGAGTGCCGAACAATTGGCACAAGCACCCAACTTAGATAATGTGCGTTATGAGCAAGCTAGCGCCGAACATTGTCCGCTTGCAGACCATTCAGCGGATTTAATCACAGTCGCGCAAGCGATTCATTGGTTCGATTTTGCTGCCTTTTATGCAGAAGTACGACGCGTATTGAAACCCCATGGTCACATTGCCATTGTGGGCTATGGTCTGATTCAATTTGAACATGCGGAATTAAACCAGCTCTTACAGGATCTGTATTTTATCACGTTAAAAGGCTATTGGGACGCTGAACGTCGTTACATCGATGAAGAATATCGCAGTATTCCGTTTCCATTTCAGGAGTTAGCGACACCTCAGCTGTTTTTAAATTACAGGTGGCGTTCACAGCAAATTTTGGACTATTTGCAAACATGGTCTGGGTTAAAACATTATCAACAGCAACATCCGATACTTCAACCATGTGCAGCTTTGCACGACTTCTTTAGCCGTCATCCGCAGCAAGAGTTTGCTTTGTCATTTCCTGTGCTGTTAAGAATTGGAACAGTATAAAAAAGAAAAAGCAGTGGTAATGCAGATAGGTAAAGGATGATATCTCAAGTCCAGAATGAGCAACGTGAGGTTTAAACTAGCTGTGCTATCCTGCCGTTTGTCGGGGTTAAATCTGGTAAATTGATTAATTGTTGTACAATAATAGCAGTGTAAATTTTTTCAATTTTCTATTTTTAAATCTCTTGGAATGAACATGATGAATCTCCCTAAATCTGTTTCCGTTTTGGTTTTTGTTAGTGCAGCAATGACGGCTATGAGTACATTGGCTGCGGAAAAAGCCACTACAAAAGCTGATGAAACCGAACAACAAGCTATTCAGATGCCTGCTTTAACCATTATGGCAGAGCGTGAAATGCGTGCAGAGACGGGCATTGTTGAGTATCAAGAGCAGGTGGATCGCCGTAAAGCCTTACAGCAACGGGTGATGCAACTTGAGCGTGATACTCAAAACAAAGGTGTCGATGCAACAATCGTGTCAAATATTGATATCTTACCTGCCACAGCAGTGCCAGATATGTCGAATTTATCGCCTTTGATGCAACAGCATGTTTTAAATATTGCCGCAGGTTTGCAGTCTTCTGACCCACGCAATGGTTTATATATTATGTTGCAACCCTTTGGGATTGACCGTAATGCGACCAATGTGCAAATCAGTCGTGAGCAAATCAATCTCGGAAACATCGACCGTCAGTTAAATACCAATCCGATTAAGACCCCATAATCGAATACATCTCTACAGTACATTGAAGGCGAAAATTCATGTTTTATCCATGAATTTTCGTTTTGATGGCATGCGCAATTTAAGTCTATTTACATTGATGTTTTCAAATAGCCTTCTTAAAAAGCATGGCTATTTTATCGTCAATCTTCAAACTTTTGGTTAAACTGAATAAAAGGGCATTCGGAGCTCATTATGCCGCGTATCTTTGTTGTCTTGGCCAGTGCTACGGTATTGGTCTTTGGATGGATGTTTTATCAATATTCAGTACAGCAAAAAGAAGCTGTGCAACTCTCGACCTATGAAACGGTTTTGCGTGAAAAAACCGAGCAAATTTTTCAGCAAGCTCAGCACTGGGAAGAGCCGATACAACTCAATGTGACAGATGCACGGCTAACGGGGGATTATAAAATCATGTCGGATTTTATTTTGAGCCAAATGCTGCAGCGTGCAGAAGCGCGGAATCAATATATTCGTGATCTTAAAGCACTGAATTGGGATAAATTTCTCGATATCGATCGCTTATTAAAAGATAAAAAAAACCAATATCAAGAGACTGAGCAAATGCTGCAGCAGGTGCATGCAGTGGTCGATGCTTATGAACAAAAAACCACACAGCAAGAGGAAAATGGTTTAGCGCAGGCCAAACAGTTGGCGGTCAAACAGGTGTTTCGTCAGCAAATTGCGCAGAGTTTAAGAGACAGTCGTGATAGTGATGAGTCGCATGCTTTATTTGAGTTAGAAAAGCAAAGCTTGGCGAAGGCTGATGAGCTCTGTGCTGTGCTGAAAGCCAATAAATGGGAAAAGAAAAATAAATTATTTATGTTCTATGAAGATGCGCCTTTAAAGCAGTTTAATCAGCTTTATACAGAGATGTTAGCGCTCAATGCACAAATGGATGAGATCCGCCAAAAGAACCGTTCAGAGTTGAAACAAAAGCTTTAACTGACTGTCATCTCTCTTTCAAAATTGCGCGATAAAGTGGCTTATAGCAAGGTTTTACATCATATAGAGGTCCATGCTCATGCGAGCTATTCAGATTTTTGATGATATTCAGCAGGTCTATATCGACTTTATCGCGAACCGCCAATATCCACGTTTGGAAAGTTTAAACAATTGGGGCAAGAACCGTTTTTTCTTCAGTCAGTATTTTCGCATGATTGAAGATTGGCATCTGACTGAACAGATTGTGATTGAATTTAATCAACAATTTTATAGTTTGGATACAGGGACGGCGCCTGACTTTATGGATCAAGATAAATACATGGCTTGGTTGATGGAACAATTACAAATATTAAAATAAGTCCTTTTCATTCAAATTATTCAGCACAACTTCGAGACATGTTATGCAAGTGAAAGCCATCCTTTAGCGGATGGCTTTTTTGTTGTTATCGAGCATCATTTTGGGAACTGAGTTCCGAACTAGCACGAATGGCGCAAAAAACATTGGCTTTAAAACAGTCTTTGATTGTTTAAATTGCAAATTTAATACAACTATCAACCAATAGTGTGACTTAAATCACTTAAAATACGCCGAAAATTTAAACATAACTTTTTAGCCAGCAGCCCATAACGCATAAGAAGCTGAGCTGTATTGAACTTGCAAAAATTCTAACCTTAGACCGATTGGCTTTGAATGAAAGGTTTATCGCCATTTTTAGAGACGATTTTTTTAGCGTATGAAAAAATTAATACTGCTATGGCTTGCCATATGTGCGGTTTCATTGGTGTCGATAGGCTATACCTATGAATTATTCATTAGCCCTGTTTGGGTGGTAAATGCATTCGCTGCCTATGGCATGGTTTTAATGCGAAAGCATTTAAGTCACGATTTACTGATCGTGCTTTATGCTTTTAGTGCGATCTTTGTGGCTTCGCTGATGGTCGATCCTGCCAAAATCTTAGAAGATAAATTTCTCCTGTGTGCGATTTCGGCATTTCAGATTTGGGTATTTATTAAAGCCTATTTAGCGCTGAGCCATTTAAAAAAACGCCGCTTTAAGCGAACCCTAATGTTAGCTGTTCCGAGTATCGTGAGTGCTTTTGCAGGCAGTCTCTTGTTTGTGGCGTGCTTTCAGATGGACAACCAATACTTTGCCTTTGTTGATTATTTTCTAGAGCAATTTGCAACAAGTTTGGCTGTGGTATGTTTATTATTTGGTGTTCAGCGTTGGGTGAATGTGCCGTGGGTGGATTATGGCTATCTGATCGTGGCACTGGCCGTCCAATATGTGATCTCAAATGATCAGATCTTCTATGCTTGCATGGTCTTGCCTTTATTGATGTGTTATTACGCGATCAAATACGAACTCAAAACCTTTTGCTGGCTGATTGGTTTAATGACGCTGATCTGTGGCTGGTATGGTGCCATGCCATTGGCTGGGGAATATTGGTCGGATGCACAAGTACATATGCTCTCGCGGATCAGTTCTTATCGTTTGGCATTGGGTATTTATTTGATCATTTTTCTGTTTATTTGTGAGCTGTATGCACGAAATAAACGTCTATATTTGGCTTTGCAACGTGTAAGTTTTTGCGATGAGTTGACGGGACTGAAAAATCGCCATGCCTTTAAAGAACAAATATTTATAGAGGGTGCGGTTGATAAAGGCTGTGTCATTTTGCTCGATGTCGATAATTTTAAAAAAATTAATGACCAATATGGACACCAAATGGGGGACAGTGTTTTGGTGCATTTGGCAAAAATCTTAAAAAATTGTAGTCCACGCGCGAGTTTTATTAGTCGTTGGGGCGGTGAAGAATTTTTAATTTTGCTCGAAGGTGCCGATTTGGAGCAGGGTAAAATGTTGTGTGAAACAATTTTGGAACGCTGCGAACATGTGCCGTTTCGAAAAGATCAATTAAGGCTAGATGTCAGCTTTAGTATGGGCTTGGCCGAGTTTCAACAGTTGAGTTTGTCTAATTACTCCACGACTTTACAACATGTCGATGCCTGCCTATATCAGGCGAAATCACAAGGGAAAAATCAGTTTGTTTATCAAAAGATTATTCCGTTAGCAGAAAGCAGTATTGCAGTCTAAATAGGCAAAAAAAGATGCCGTGAAGGCATCTTTTTTAGCATTTAATCAATGATTAAGCTGCTTTTTTGAACCAAGAAAAGAAACCTTTTTTCTCAGCTTTCGCTGCTTCAGCTTTTTTCTCTGCACATTTTTTAGCGCAGTCTTTTTTCGCTTCAGCTTTTACTTCTTCAGTTTTAGTTTCAACAGCTTCTTTTGCATCAGTTGCTTTTTCTACAGCTGCATCTTTTGCTTCAACAGTTTTTGCAACGACAGCATCTTTAGTTGCTACAGTTTTTGCTACAGTCGCGTCTTTTGCTGCAACAGTGTTTGCAACAACAGCGTCTTTAGCCGCTACAGTTTTTGCTACAGTTGCATCTTTTGCTGCAACTGCAGTTTCTTTAGTTGCTGCTGCTTTTTCTACAACTGCTTTTTTCATGTCAGCAGTTTTTGCTTTAGTGGTTTCTTTCACTGTTAAAGTTTTAGTTTGAGTCGCTTTTTCTGCAACAGCCACTTGAGTTTTAGCAGCATCTTTAGTTGCTTGAGCAGCAGCTACAGTTGCAGTTTTCGCTTGTGCAGCTTGAGCTTTTACAACTTCAACAGCAGTCGCAGGTTTTTGTTCTACAGCAGTAGTTGCCATAGCAGAAGTTGTAGCAGCAACTAAAGCAACAGCTAAAGTAGTTTTGATCGCGTTCATAGTCATCACTCTATAAAACTTAGTTAAAATAAGGCATTGTAAATTTTATGCCTTATCAACAGCGCTTAGGTTACACGGCACAGAGTGAGGGATTCGATTGTGTGAATATTCCACCAATGTTACAAACGGATAACATGGTGTAACGCAGAAAAACAAACAAAAACAGCGTGCATTGCACAGCATTCGAAATTTTCAATTCAAAGCTGATTTAAAATCACTGTTAAAGCCGTTATGGTGAATATACATTTCCGCCATTGGTATGGCATAAAAATAAAGTCGCATGAGGGATAACATCAGATGCAGCAGCTTATTTGTTATAAACAGCTCCCTGTGTGGACGCAGCAGTCGATTCCACAAGGTTTTAAACAACAGCACAATACCAAAGCAGGCACTTGGGCAAAACTCACCGTACTGCAAGGTGAAGTGAACTTTGCCATGTTAGATGCGTCTGGAAATATCCTTTCCACGCATGTATTTAGCCCAGATCAGCCACCGCCGTTTATCGAACCGCAGGCGTGGCACAAGATTGTGTCTGCGAGTGACGATGTGCAATGTCAGTTGAGTTTTTATTGCTTAGCACAGGACTATTTTTATAAGAAGTATCAGCTCAGTCCAACACATTCAGAAATTTTGGCAGCAACACCATATTTGCAAGGTGGTCGTGCTTTGGATGTCGGCTGTGGGCAGGGGCGTAATTCGCTGTACTTAAGTCAGCTGTCTGAGCAGCGCTTTGAGGTGGATGCATGGGATGTCAATCCACACAGTTTGCACAAGCTGCAAGAGGTGATCGCTGCGGAAGGTATTGAAAATATTCATGTACAGCAGCGTGATTTAAATGCAGACCAAAGCATTACGGGGAAATATGATTTTATTTGCTGTACCGTGGTGATGATGTTTTTAGAGGCCAAGACAGTGAAGCCACTGATTCAGCAGATGCAGCAAGCGACAAGTGTAAATGGCTATAACCTGATAGTTTGCGCTATGGATACACCTGATTTACCTGCGCAGCCTGACTTTCCATTTAGCTTTAAAGCAGGAGAGTTAAGTGCGTTGTATGAAGGCTGGAATATTGTGAAATACAATGAAAATGTCGGTGAGCTGCATCGGGTGGATGCTGAAGGGCAGCGAATTCAACAGCATTTTGCGACGTTGTTGGCGCAGAAAATTTAAGCCAAGAATTGTAGGATGTTGAGTTGAAGAGTTGGGGATCAACTCAACACTTACTTTACTTAAACTGAAAAAAGGGAACCATTTTTGAGTTAGTCAGGGTGTATGTGTACTTAGAAAATTCAACCAATTAAATATGATCATACTCTGATTTAAGGCTGATAAATAAAGCCTAAAGCTTTTAAAGGCAATTGAATGATGTCGATTGTGAGTGTTAAAGGCAATAGTGGTAATTCTGCCAATTTTTCCTGCCCTGACTTTTTGACATAGCCACTTTGGTCTTCGTAATGCTGGATACGGATCTTATATGGATGGCTTAAGGGCTTTAAATCTGCGGCATTCGCAACTTTTGGGTAAACCGTACCTGCAATTTCTAAGTTAAAGAGATGATCTTGCTGTTCTGCCTTTGAACAATCACATGGTGCTACGCCATATTGGTTGAATAATGCCCTTTCCGTAGGACTTAGTGTTCCATTGGGAGGCGCATAATAAAATTTAAAGCTTCCGCTAAATTTAGTGCTGTTCGGGCTCGGAGAATTAAAGTCAAGTTCTCGATGGAGACGAATATATTGTGGATTGAGTTGGCTTATCAGTTGAATAAAATCAGCACCGCCTTTATTGATCACATAGCTGTATTTATTGCCTGCGACTACGATGCTATCGATTGGTTCATTGGGTATTGCTTTAGCGGGTTTGCCAAATGCGATCACATCATCTTCAAGGATTGTTCTCCATGCATATTTTGTTTCGTATTTTTGAAACAGATCACGGGAGAGTTCACCGATTTGATTATTTGTAACGCAAGCTGTAAGAAAAATAAAAGTGCTTAGGCAGCTCATCTTTAAGAGGTAGTGAAGTCGTTTATTTATCATTATTATGCATATTTAAGTTTTGGTTCAGGCCTTACCATAATTCAAAAATCGCTGAAAATCGAGAATTAACGTATTAACTTTAAAAATATGCTGAGGCGTTTTTACGGTTTGTTTAGCACGGTTTTTTGTTGAAGATTTTTGAACAAAATTTATTGCACTATGAAATTTCCCTCTCCTTTTAAGGAGACTTGCGCAGAATACCGCTCAGGGATAGGATTTATATGAAAAATTTCCCCTCATCCTCTTGTGGTGCATGCTGCTCACCCCAGAGGGAGAAGGGGCTTCTAGTATTATTCATGCGAGTTTAGTTAACAAATAAAAAACCCCGCACTAAACGGGGTTTCTTTTATCTCAGTATTTAATTAAAAATTAAACACGTTCGATAATGGTCGCGATACCTTGACCCAAACCGATACACATAGTCGCAAGACCGATTTGCGTATCTTGCTGTTCCATTACGTTCAACAATGTTGTTGTGATACGCGCACCAGAACAACCCAATGGGTGACCCAATGCAATTGCACCACCGTTCAAGTTCACACGGTCTTGTTGATCATAAATGCCTAAGCCTTTAAGAACAGACAAACCTTGTGCTGCGAACGCTTCGTTCAATTCAAAAGTTTGAATATCAGCAATCGATAAGCCAGCACGTTTAAGTGCTTTTTGCGTTGCTGGTACAGGACCATAACCCATGATCGCAGCATCACAGCCTGCAACTGCCATAGAGCGGATGACAGCACGTGGCTTAAGACCTAAAGCTTGAGCACGTTCAGCAGACATCAGCAACATTGCAGACGCACCATCAGACAACGCTGAAGATGTTGCAGCAGTTACTGTACCGCCTTTCGGATCGAATACTGGACGTAAAGCTTGGAATGCTTCAAGGTTTGCATCAGGACGAATCACTTCATCAATATCGCACAGAATTTTGAAGCCATTTGCATCGTGACCTTCAACGCCCACGATTTCATTTTTGAAACGACCTTCTTGTGTTGCAGCCCAAGCACGGCGGTGTGATTCAACACCAAACGCATCTTGTTCTTCACGAGAAATACCGTTCATACGACCTAACATTTCAGCCGTTAAGCCCATCATGTTAGATGCTTTTGCATAGTGCTTAGACGCTTCAGGGTTGATGTCGATGCCGTGCATCATGCCAACGTGACCCATGTGTTCTACACCACCAATGATGAAGATATCACCTTGGTTGGTTGCAATTTGCGCAGCCGCTGTGTGGATTGCTTGCATAGAAGAACCACAAAGACGGTTCACTGTTTGACCTGCAACAGTACGTGGTAGGTCTGCTAACAATGCAATGTTACGACCAATGTTCATACCTTGCTCTAGGGTTTGGTTTACACAGCCCCAGATAACGTCTTCAACTTCATTGGTATCAAACTGGTTACGAGCAACAAGCGCGCGTACTAATTCAGCAGATAAGCTGTCAGCACGGACGTTACGGAACATACCATTTTTGGTTTTACCCATTGCTGAACGTACGCCATCAACGATGACAACGTCACGTGGATTTAAAGTAGCCATTCACGTTGCTCCTTAACCGTAGAATTTTTTGTTGTTAGCAGCCATGTCACGCAACATTTGTGGCGCTTCATAAGCCTTACCTAAATACGCATATTTGTCGCAAAGCGCTACGTATTCAGCGACACCTGTTTGGTCGATGTAACGGCATGGACCACCACGGAATGGAGGGAAACCTACACCCATGATCATCGCCATATCTGCTTCAGCAGCAGTCGCTACGATGTTGTCTTCTAGGCAACGAACAGTTTCGTTACAGAAAGTCAGCATCATACGGTCAATGATTTCTTGAGCATCAAATTCACGTTTTTCCGCAGTTGCAACAGAAGCCACAAGTTCGTAAGCCACTGGATCAACCACTTTGGCTTTCTTACCTTTACGGTCAAGTTCGTATTTGTAGAAACCAACGTCGTTCTTTTGACCAAGACGTTTGTTTTCGTACATGGTTAAAGTTGCGCCTTTGTAGTCTGGCTTCATGCGGTCAGGGAAACCTTCCGCCATTACTTCCGCACCGTGTACGCCTGTGTCGATACCCACAACGTCGATGAGGTAAGCAGGACCCATTGGCCAGCCGAATTTTTCCATCACTTTATCAACTTGCTGGAAGTCAGCACCGTCTTTCAGTAGAAGGTCAAATGCACCGAAGTAAGGGAACAATACGCGGTTTACCAAGAAGCCTGGGCAGTCGTTAACTACGATTGGTGTTTTACCCATTTTCTGAGCAAGAACCACAGTTGTCGCGATTGCTTCAGCAGATGTTTTCTCACCGCGGATCACTTCTACCAATGGCATCATGTGAACAGGGTTAAAGAAGTGCATACCTACGAAGTTTTCAGGACGTTGTAGGTTTTCAGCCAAACGTGTGATTGAAATTGTTGAAGTATTTGAAGCAATGATCGTATTGTCACGAACATTTTTCTCAGTTTCAGCAAGTACGATACCCTTAACTTTCGGGTTCTCTGTTACTGCCTCAATCACGATGTCCACTTCTTTGAATTCGTCATAGCTTAATGTAGGACGGATGCGAGCAAGAGTTTCACCCATTTGAGCAGGTTTCATCTTCTTACGTTCAACTTGTTTGGTCAGTAAGCCATTTGCTTCTTTCATACCTAAAGCAAGTTGTGGGTTACCAATGTCTTTCATGATGATTGGTGTGCCTTTGCTTGCCGCTTGGTAAGCAATACCACCACCCATGATACCCGCGCCTAATACAGCGGCTTGGTTGACAGGGTGCGCACCTTTTTCATATTTCTTCGAAGTTTTCTTCACAATTTGGTCGTTAAGGAATAAACCAATTAACGCACCTGCTTGTGGCGTTACCGCAGCTTTAGCAAAACCTTGCGCTTCGATTTTCAATGCTTCATCACGTGGAAGGCTTGCACCTGCTTGTAATGAGTCTAAAAGAAGTTTTGGCGCTGGGTATTGAGCAGGATTTGCTTTTGCAAGAACTGCACCTTTCGCTGTATTGAATGCCATCATTTGTTCAAGCATGTTCAATTTAACAGGATCTAATTTTTCTTGACGTTTTGCTTTCCAGTCTACACGGCCAGCAATCGCTTGTTTTACAAGGTCAATTGCAGCGTCTTGTAGTTTGTCTGCAGCAACAACTGCATCAACAGCACCGTCTTTGAGCGCAGCAGCCGGCTTTTTCGGTGCAGCCATTGCCATCCATTCAACCGCATTGTCGATACCAATCACGCGGCTTAAACGAACCGTACCACCAAAACCAGGGTAGATACCCAGTTTGATTTCTGGAAGGCCAACTTGTGCAGCATCTGACATCACACGATAGTCACACACTAAGCACATTTCAAAACCGCCGCCCAATGCCATACCATTGATTGCAGCAACTTTAGGAACGTTTAGATCTTCAAACGCATTGAAGATGTCGTGAACAGGCAATGCCCAATCCACAATCGCTTGTTCGCCTTGAGCGAAGTTGTCACCGAATTCAGTGATATCTGCACCCACGATAAATGTAGATTTACCTGAAGTAACGATTAAACCTTTGATGTCACCGTTTGCTTTAACAGCGTCAATTGCAGCTTTAAAATCTTCAATTGTTGCGCGGTTAAATTTGTTGACCGACTCACCTTGTAAGTCAAAGCGGAATTCTGCAATTCCGTCCGAAAGCATTTGGACGGTAATGGCATTGCCAGCGTGGATCATGCCTGATCTCCTTTATTTTGGAGGACTTCTAAGTTGATGTTGTGAAGCGAGTACGCGGTTCCTGCGTACACTTTATGCCTCGCTAATCTTACGATAACTATATCTAAAAAGAACATAACAAGTTGTATCAAGCCGTGACGCTAGGGTCATCAAAATTTCTTTTGGAAATAGACTTTGGATCTGCCTTTAATCGCTATCGCTCTAATTAAATATGTTGAAGCTTATGTTTCAGTTCACATTTTTTTATAAATGTAAGCTATAGATTGAGATGCAAAAGAAAAATTCAATAAAAAAGCAAGTGTATTTTTCGGCAGAATGGTCAATTCACTTTTAACATTGTCGTCCATCTTTGCTGAGACACAGTGTTCTATGCTGCTTATTTAAGCGTCACTGAGCACTATGCTATACTCGCCGCGTTCTCAAAAGTTAATTTTTCATTAAGCACAATGCTTATTAGCACCAGGTCCTCATATGATTAAGTGGATTATCCTGGCGGTCTTTGTCATTTCTGCGTTTTATATTCAGCAACGCGGTAAAGTCCGTCATTCATTTTATCGTCAGTTTTTTGATCATTCGACATTGCTCGCACCGATCAATTTTCTCATGTACATGTTTTCAAAAGTGCCGAGTCAACCCTATATCGACACGCAGCATTTTAAAGATTTAAAAGTCTTAGATGAAAACTGGGAAATGATTCGTGATGAAGCCAAGGCCTTGTATGAAAAAGGGGGCATCAAAGCATCGAGTACTTATGATGACCTTGGATTTAACTCGTTTTTTAAAACAGGTTGGAAACGCTTTTATTTAAAATGGTATGACTCAGCCCATCCTTCGGCTGCTGAACTTTGCCCAAAAACCACGGCCTTGTTAAAAAACCTACCCACGATTAAAGCTGCGATGTTTACCGAGTTGGCGCCCGACAGTCGTTTAGTCCGTCATCGTGATCCCTATGCAGGTTCATTGCGTTATCACTTGGGCTTACTGACGCCGAATGATGACCGTTGTTTTATTGATGTCGATGGTCAGCGGTACTCATGGCGTGATGGCGAGAGTGTGGTGTTTGATGAAACTTATATTCACTATGCTGAAAATAAAACGGATCAGAACCGGATTATTTTCTTTGCAGACGTTGAACGGCCATTAAAGTCAAAGTGGATGGAAGCTTTTAACCATTGGTTTGGTAAAAATGTCATGACTGCTGCGAGTTCACCGAATGAAAGCGGTGATAAAACGGGTGGTTTAAATAAAGTATTTGGCTATGTCTATCAAATTCGTATAAAAGCCAAAGCCTTGAAAAAAACCAATCGTTCACTGTATTACTTTTTAAAGTGGTTCCTAATGTTGGGGCTGTTCTTCCTGATTTTTGTACGCCCATATTTATTTTAAAAGTAGAATAAATATTGAAAAAATGCGCCCTTAGGGGCGTTTTTTTATGCTGACAGTCAGCAAAATATCAGTTATCGGGCAAGCAGAATAAAAATAATTATGCAGAGCAAATCTGCAAAAAGCAGAAATAGTGTTAGCCAGAATAAGCTAGAACCAGAATAAGCCAGAAAAAGTGAGCCAATAGACGAGGAATATGATGTTGACGTCCGAACTTAAGCCCATGCAAAACCGTTGAGCTGAAAGAAAAGCGTCATCATCAATGATAGCCAAAACCCAAAGGTGAACGGTTGAAGCTTTGCATGCAGGCATGAAGACCTACTGCATAGAAACCCTGTTTAAACGCCTGAAGGGATTGATTTGGCGGGAAGGGGATCCGATTCATGAAAGCAACCAACCAAACATTGATGCATCAAATGCATATTTCGATGCAAGATATAGAACGACGTAAACAGTTGCTTGGCTTGACTGATTTAGAGCTAGCGGAACTGGCTTCGATTGGTGGGATTGTGTCGCCGATCCTCGACAGTATGGTCGATGAATTTTATGAAAATCAAACCTCAATTCCTGAAATTGCCACCTTGATTGGTGACCTTGATACCTTGAAGCGTTTGCAACGCGCGCAGCATCAGTATTTATTGGACTTATTTTCGGGGCGCTATGACAGCGCTTATGTGAATAACCGTTTACGGGTTGGTTTGGTTCATAAGCGCATAGGTGTAGAGCCGAAATTGTATCTCTCTGCGGTGCATACCCTAAAGACCATGTTGTTTCGCTTAATTCAGCGTACATTTAATGATACCGAACAATATCAGCGGATTATTAACACGTTGGAAAAGCTCTTTATGTTCGATACTACATTGGTGGTGGAAACCTATGTATGGAGTTTGATTAATGAGGTGAAGATCTCCCGTGAAAAAATGGAACAGTATGCGCATGCGCTAGAGTTTCGTGCACAAGAAATGGAAGAGCTTTCACAGCGCGATCCATTAACAGGACTGTTAAATGTCCGGCATTTATCGACCTTATTGACCAGTATTTTATATACCGCACAGCGTAATCATGAACCTGTGACAGTAGTGTTTATTGATATCAATGATTTTAAAAAGATCAATGATGAACAAGGTCATCCACGTGGAGATCAGGTACTACAAATGGTTGCTGCGGCCATAAAGTCGGTTGCACGTTCGGATGATCATTGCTTCCGTTATGGCGGAGACGAATTTTGTTTGGTCTTGCCTGGTTGCAGTGAAAAGCATGTGGAAGCGAGTTTGATTCCTCGTTTATTAGAAGCGGTGGCTGAAATGGAAGCAGGCTTAAGTTTAAGTATTGGGCTGTGCCAAACAGACCATCAGCAAGGCTATGTAGATGCCATGAGCTTGGTACAACAAGCCGATGCTAAAATGTATCAAGAGAAAAAGAATTATAAACGTTTGCAGGAACAACTCTTGCCGAAAGAAGCGTGATCCGAGCGTAAATAACGCCAAAAATAACAATAGATGACTAGCGAAACTTGAGCTAAATGGATCTCCATATTCTTGAAAATAATGTGATAAGTATGCTTATTTCCTGCAAAAATAAAGCTGAAATAGCAGATGCATCCTGCAAAATCTTGTATAGAATAAAAGCAGTTGATGGGGGATAAGATGCAAGTTTTTCGTTCAAAAAAAGATTGGTGGGTGGTCGCATTTATTATTTGTATGAGTGGCTTGCTCATTCAATTATTACTGACGATGCAAGCTAAAGGTACCATGCAGCAATATCCTGTTCATACCGCCGTGTACGTGTTGACGGTGCTGATTTTATGGTGGCCTTTCAATACGCGTTATCAAATCACGAAAACACATTTGAATATCCGCAGCATGTTTGTGCGTTGGCGTATTCCATTGGTCGAGATTCAGCGCGTTAGTCCAAGTCAGGATTTATCTGCTGCGCCTGCGCTTTCGATTAAACGTTTAAAAATCGAATATGTGCAGGAGGGGAAAGCCAAATTTGTCATGGTTTCACCCAAAGACCAGCAAGCTTTTGCGCAGGCATTGGGCATCAACTTAAGTTGATTATCAATTTGGTTGCTTAAAATCAATAGAAAGCACGCGATCACGTGCTTTTTTATGAATTAAGTTCGTCGGTGATCACCAACTTGTCGTGTTGTGCATCTAAGTGTAATTGAGTTTGTTCAGGATACTGTAAAAAATACATCGCCAAAATTGGCTCAAGTTCTACTCGTATTTTTCGTGCTAAATGTCGTGCGCCATAACGAATATCATGGTTCTGATAAAAATGTGCTTTGGCTGCATCTGTGAGTTTGATACTGCGTTTTTGATGTTGTAGGCGTTGATTAAGTTTTTCCAGTTCAATCTCCACCAAACGGGGCAAGGCATCATCTTGAACGGGTTGATATTGCAGTACACGGTCAATACGGTTAATAAATTCAGGGTCGAATTTACGTTGCATGACTTTTTCAATAATGCTGCTGACCGGCACGCGTTTGAGACAAACCTTCTGTATTTTTTCGGGTAAAAAATTTAACTTATCTAGATATTGCTGTGCCGCTTGTGCACCGACATTGCTGGTCATAAAGATCATACAATTACGAAAGTCGATGGTTTTTGTACCTGAGGTTAGGGTTAATTTTCCGCTATCCAGCACATTCATTAAGCCGCGAAGCACTTCGGTTGACGCTTTTTCCAGTTCATCAAAAAGCACGATGCCCGGTCGGGTATGACTACCTGCAATGGCAACTTCATCAAATAAACTATGGCCTTCTTTAGAACCGACATAGCCCGGAGGCGCGCCAGTAATGGCAGCCGCATAATGTTCCTGTGCGAGCGTGTTCATATCAATACGGCAAAAGGCATCAGGTCGGCCATAAATCACTTCACTGATTAAACGCACAGTTTCGGTTTTACCAACACCTGTCGGTCCAAGCATTAAGGTTACGGAGAGCGGTCGTTCAGGACTGGAAAAATCAGCCTTGACCACATGCAGCATTTTTTCAATTTCGTCTAATGCTGCTTCTTGTCCAATGATCCGTTGCTTTAGGTGTTGCATAACGTCATGCGGTTCAAAATGAAAACGCGGCTTACCCATCAAACGGTTTTTTTCAGCAGTGCTATGCGTCGAAGTTGTCGGGTGTACGACATGGATGGCGGGATTGGCGTTCGTCATGCATCATGTTCCTAAAGCGGGATGTTTTGAGCATAGCAAATTTAGAATTTTGCATTAATAGCTTTTAACAATCAGATCATTGCTATGAGCAACAATAAATTTGCGGGATTGCTTGAAAATGCAGATAAAAGCATCACATCATGTCAAAGAGCAATATCGAAGACGGAACAAGGCAAAAGTGAACGAAAACGCACGCGAACATATTGAAAAAATTCTGGCTAATATGACGACTCTACCCGGTGTTTACCGCATGCTGGGTAAAGACGGTGAGTTGCTGTATGTGGGTAAAGCAAAGAATTTAAAAAATCGTGTGTCGAGCTATTTTGTTAAAACCATTGAACATCCGAAAACACAGGCCTTAGTGGCACGAATCTACGACATTGAAACCTTGGTGGTGCGTTCTGAAACCGAAGCTTTATTGCTCGAACAAAACCTGATTAAGCTGCATCGTCCGCCCTATAACATCATGCTGCGTGACGACAAATCCTATGTCTATATTTTTATTTCAGCCGATAAACCCTATCCACGAATTGCCGCAGGGCGAGGCAAAGCGAAGCATCAGGCCGGTAAGTTTTTCGGGCCTTATCCGAGTGCTTATAACGCGCGTGATACTTTGGTGGTGCTGCAAAAACTGTTTAATGTGCGTCAGTGTGAAAATAGCTATTTTTCACAGCGCAAACGACCATGCCTGCAATACCAAATTAAACGTTGTTCCGCGCCTTGTGTGGGGTTGATCTCACCCGAAGATTATAAAGAAGATGTCAATAACTCGATTCGTTTCTTACAAGGCGACACCAAAGAGCTCAATCAAGAGTTAATTGGAAAAATGGAAGCTGCTGCCGAAGCTTTGGAGTTTGAAAAGGCGGTGTTTTATCGTGATCGTATGGCGCTGCTGCGTGATGTGCAAACTCAGCAAGCGATTTATAAAGTCAAAGGTGAGGCTGATATCATTGCCATTGCTTATCAAGCCGGTGTGACCTGTGTGCAAATCATGCATGTGCGCAATGGCAAAATGCTCGGCGGAAAGAGTTATTTCCCTGATATGCAGGGTGATGATCTAGGTCAAATGCTCTCGGACTTCATTGCCAATTTCTACTTTCAAGTTGCAGATGAGATTCCAACTGAACTCATCATCAATGTCGATATTCCAGATCGCAAAGACATGGAAGATGCACTACATCAGCACTTTGATAAAAAAATTCAAATCAAACATAAAGTGCGAGAAACTCGTGCCGAATGGCAAGAGCTTGCACAAATGAATGTGCAGCATGCGATTAAAGGTAAACTGGCTGATCATTTTGAATTGAATGAACGTTTTCATCAGTTAGAACAAGTGGTAGGGCGACCAATTGACAGTATTGAGTGTTTTGATATTTCTCACACTATGGGGGAGGCAACTATCGCGTCTTGTGTGGTCTTTGATGCTGGCGGTGCAAGAAAACGCGACTATCGCCAATTTTCCATCAATGACATTACCGAAGGCGATGATTATGCTGCCATGCGTCAAGCACTGACCCGCCGCTATAAAAAGCATATGTTGCCCGATTTGCTATTAATTGACGGAGGCAAAGGTCAATTACACATGGCGATGGAAGTCATGCAGGAGCTCGAGCTCGATGCCTTTATGGTCGGTGTGTCCAAAGGCGAGGGGCGTAAACCAGGTCTGGAAACCTTGCACTTTACCGATGGTGAAAAAATCCAATTGCCCGAAGACCATAAAGCCCTGCATTTGATTCAACAGGTTCGTGATGAAGCCCACCGCTTTGCTATTACTAAACATCGAGCGAAACGAGATAAAAAGCGTGGCTCATCGGTACTTGAGGTGATTCCGGGCTTAGGGCCAAAACGTCGTCGGGATCTGTTGACCCATTTTGGTGGCATTCAGGGGGTACTCAAAGCTTCGGAAAATGATTTAAAACTTGTACCGGGATTAGGCGATGTGATGGCGCGCACCATTTATAAAATCCTGCATGAATAGCGCGAACTAAGCCCAATCGATGACGCATCAAGTCTGAATTTGCCAAAATGCTCATTGACGCATGAGTCACTGATCATTCACATCATTTGATTTTTATACAATGATATAAAAATCAAAAATATGATCAGGGATGATGATGTCACTCGCACAGTTGTATCAACATATTGAACACAATGAATGGGTTGAGATTCCAGAAGGATGGTTGCAAGGACGTACGATCTATGGCGGCTTAGTGGCTGGCATGATGATGCACAAAGCCGTTGCCACCATTGCCGATCCGCAGCGACGTTTACTCAGTTGTAATGTGACCTTTGTTGGGCCAGTACAATTGGCGCCCGTGCGTTTAAGTGCTGAAATTTTAAGACAGGGCAAATCCGTCACCACCATCGAAGTTCGACTTTGGCAAGATGATGCCGTACAAAGCATTTTATTGGCGAGCTTTGGTGTTCCACGTGAATCAAGCATTGCCGTCAATCAGGAGCGTCAAGCACCCGATTTTCCTGAAGTGAGCAGCTTAAAGATTGCCGAACATCATCCACTTGCACCACAGTGCTTTCAGCAAATGGATTTGGCCTGGGTAGATGGGCAGTATCCGTGTACTGCAAGCAAAAAGCCTGACTTTAGTGGTTGGATGCGTTTTAATCCAGAACGCCACGATAATCGTAAGATGACCGTAGCCGATTTACTGGTCTCGATGGATATGTGGCCGCCCGGCGTGCTGCCTATGTACAAAACCATGGCGCCTGCGAGTTCTTTAACATGGACATTGACCTATGTGCATCCCTTGCAATCAAGCTTGCGTAATTGGTTTAAATATAAAGTATTTACCGACTATGCCGCGGATGGCTACGCCACGGAATATGCGCATTTATGGGATGAAAATAACCAGTTGATAGCGATTGCGCGACAGACTGTTACGGTGTTTGCCTAGTGACACTGCGGGGCATTTCGTATAAAGTGAGTGCAACTAACGATGGATAAATCCTCAAATTATTCTGCATTTTCATCGTGCATGAGGGGAAAACTGGGGTGTCTATGACAACAGGTCGAATCCTGAATATTCCTAATATTTTAACATTGGCACGAATTGCTTTAATTCCTGTGTTTTTGTTGGTGGCGTATTGGCCACCTGCAATGGGCGTGGGTGAGCATGCTGCAAGCATGTCACGTCATATATTGCTGACCGCTATTTTTGTGATCGCAGCTGTCACTGACTGGTTTGATGGCTATCTTGCGAGAAGTTTAAATCAGACTTCAGCATTTGGACGTTTTCTCGATCCTGTTGCAGATAAACTGATGGTCGCAACAGCCTTGATCGTCTTGGTGCAATGGCAACCAACCATTTCGATGGCCTTTGCAGCGATTGTGATTATTTCACGTGAAATCACGGTGTCTGCGCTACGTGAGTGGATGGCTGAATTAGGCGCACGTACCAGTGTTGCGGTTTCAACCGTTGGTAAATATAAAACAGCATTTCAGATGATTGCGATTTCAGTGTTCTTGCTGAATTGGCAGCCCCTAGAAATGTTGGCCTATGGATTGCTCTATACAGCTGTTGTTTTAACGTTATGGTCGATGTTTATATATTTGAAAGCCGCATGGCCGTATTTAAAACAACCTTGATTTAAAAGTAAGTTATGAAAAGCTCCGTTATCGGGGCTTTTTTATTGCCGAGCTTTTAAAAAAATTGAGGGTTTGACTAGTTTGAACAGCGCTTCATTTGATTAGAGCTTGACGTTAAATGTGAGACGTTGGCGCAAATTTTGGATAAAAAAATTCCCAGATTTTGGGGGAAATCTGGGAAGGAAAATCGGGGTTACTTATCGCTATTATGGAAGATGTTTCCATCTCCTTGATTGCTATTATAGGAAAGCAGATTTAGAAATACATGGAGTTTCTTGTAGTGTAATGTTGTGTTTTATTGAGAAATGTATCACAAATTTACATTAATAATTTTTGATACAAATTGGCCGATAACTTTGGTAGGTTTTGTTTGGATTTAAACGATAAAAATCGATATATGTGATGATAAAAATACAATTAACATTATTTAAATAATAGATTCATCTATTTAAGTTTAAATAAAATTGATCAATGGATAAAAGATTTTTCAGCAATGATAAAGATCATTTCTGAATGAAAGCTTACACAGACGTCATCTTTGTCTTACGAAAAAAAGCAGTGCTCCTAAGCACAAAAAAAAGGAGCCTTTTTAGACTCCTTTTTGAGATTTGAAGCTACGCGCTTCGCTTGTCTTGCATCATTTGTAGAATAGCAAAAAAGAATCCCCAAACTTGGAGATTCTTTTCAATTAAAGCCCACGCGCAGCATAGCTGCTTGTCTTGCGGCGTGGCGGAGTATAAAAAAAGGAGCCCCTTTGGACTCCTTCATGACATTTGAAACTACGCGCTTCGCTTGTCTTGCGTAATTTTTAGAGCAATAAAAAAGAATCCACAAGATTAGAGATTCTTTTCAATTAAAGCCTACGTGCAGCATAACTGCTTGTCTTGCGGCGTGGCGGAGTATAAAAATAGGAGCCCCTTTGGGACTCCTTCATGACATTTGAAACTACGCGCTTCGCTTGTCTTGCGTAAAACTTAAAGCAACGCTTTAAGTTTTACTCAGGCTTTAGGCCTTCGGCTTTTTCTAAAGATTCATCATTGCTGAAGAATTTTTCACGTTGCTCTTCAAGGAACTTTTTCGCGTCAGCTTCAAACACGTTTAAACGTTTTTCATTGATCAACGTCGTTTGGTGTTTTAGCCATTCTTGCCAAGCTTGTTTAGATACCGTATCAAACAATTCTTGTCCCTTTGCACCAGGGAATGGTGCAAAGTCTAAACCTTCCATTTCAGCCTGATATTTACGGCAAAAAACTTGTCGAGACATATCAATACTCCATTTAACTTGAAAAAGTTATGCGTAAAGTTTTTCTAAACGTGCGTGTGCGCGTTCAATTGCTGCTTCAACTTGAGCAGGTGCAGTACCACCAATGTGGTTACGTGCATTGACAGATGCTTCAAGTGTTAATGCTTTTTCGAAGACATCGGCTTGAATCAAGTCAGAGAATTGTTGAAGTTGCTCAAGGGTTAATTCTGAAAGGTCTTTGCCTTCTTGAACACCGAGGGCAACCGCTTTACCCACAATTTCATGCGCATCACGGAATGCTACGCCATTTTTAACGAGGTAGTCGGCAAGGTCAGTTGCAGTTGAGAAGCCACGCAGCGCTGCTTCACGCATGATGTCAATGTTTGGCACTAGTGCAGGGATCATGTCGGCAAATGCCATGAGTGAGCCACGAACAGTATCAATTGCATCGAATAGTGGTTCTTTATCTTCCTGGTTGTCTTTGTTGTATGCCAATGGTTGACCTTTCATCAGGGTCAATAGGCTCATCAAATCACCATATACACGGCCAGTTTTACCACGGATTAACTCAGGAACGTCTGGGTTTTTCTTTTGCGGCATGATTGAAGAGCCAGTGCAGAAACGGTCAGGAATGTTCACAAATTTGAACTGAGCCGATGTCCAAAGAATCATTTCTTCTGACATACGTGATAAATGCATCATGATGAGTGATGCCGCAGCATTGAATTCAATACCGAAGTCACGGTCAGACACAGCATCTAAAGAGTTTTCTGCAACGGCTTCAAAACCTAGTAATTCTGCAGTGAATGCGCGGTCGATCGGGTAGGTTGTTCCAGCAAGTGCAGCAGAACCTAAAGGCATGCGGTTGGTACGTTTACGGCAGTCAATTAAACGCTCTGAGTCACGAACCAACATTTCAAACCACGCCATTAGGTGGTGGCCAAAAGTCACTGGCTGTGCAGTTTGTAAATGCGTGAAGCCCGGCATGATGGTATTGGTATTTTTCGCCGCTAAGCCTAGGATGCCTTTTTGTAATTTTTTCAATAATTCTAAAATCGCATCGATTTCGTCGCGAACATACAGACGGATATCGGTTGCAACTTGGTCATTACGGCTACGACCGGTGTGTAGTTTTTTACCTGTAATACCGATACGTTGAGTCAAGCGTGACTCAATATTCATGTGCACATCTTCTAGGTCAATGCGCCATTCGAAGTTACCCGCTTCAATTTCTGCTTTAATGGTGTTTAAGCCATTAATAATATCGTCACGCTCTTGTTCAGTTAGAACGCCAACTTTTGCAAGCATGGTTGCATGTGCAATTGAACCTGCAATATCTTGTTTATAAAAGCGTTGGTCAAACTGTACAGATGCTGTAAATTCAGCAACAAAAGCGTCAGTAGCTTCGGAAAAACGACCGCCCCACATGCCTGAAGTTTGGGCTTGTGACGGATTTGAGGAATTAGAAGATGTGGTCATGTCGGCTCAATAAGATAAAAAGCATAGAACTGAGCAAGAGTATAGCAAATTCGAACCCAGTTGCCGAAGGGCAAGTTGATCAAACTTTTAGACAGGGTTTAGGTCTATGACAATTTCAGTATTTTCAGGAAAAATGGGCCGTTGGCACTATCTGTGGGAGCTTTTTCTTGCGGGCAATATTGTGGCTTTGGTTTTGGTCTTGGCCCAAGCTCAATCGTGGCAAGCCTTAAGTGTTTCCAGTGTCATGCAGCATGTGTTGTTTATTAACTGGATATTATTGGCATTTGCAGCATTTTCAGAGCTTTTGCAGAGCAAGACGCGTGGTTTAAGCATGAAAATGCTCATGTTTAGCGGGTTTGTTTTATTGCAAGCTTTGGTGTTATTCACCACCATAACTTTAAATGTTTTGATCTATTTTGGTGAAAATTTCAGTTTAGCTGGTTTGAGTGCAGACGTTTTAACTGCTGGTGTGGTTTTAAATCTGAGCTATGGGGTATTACTTGGGGCATTTTGTTTTCGATATTTATATTTAAGAGAACAGTGGGGTCGACAACATCATAGTGAATTAAACTCACGCATTCAGGCTATGCAAGCTCGGATTCATCCACATTTTTTATTTAATAGCTTAAACAATGTGATTAGCTTGATTGCGATTGACCCAGATAAAGCGGAGCAAATGCTACTGAATTTATCTCGATTGTTCCGTGCAAGTTTTCAAGAATTGAAGTTGGTAAGTCTCAAAGATGAGATCGATCTGTGTCAGCGTTATTTGGCCATTGAACAAATGCGTTTAGGTGATCGGCTTAAGGTGGAGTGGAAACTAGAAGGTACTGAACAATACGCTCAAGTACAAATTCCACTATTAACTTTACAACCTTTATTAGAAAATAGTATTTTTCATGGAGTTGAAAAGATTTTGACAAAGAGTACGATAAATATATTGATTGAAATATTACAAAATCAAATTAATATCGTTATTACAAATCCCTATACACAGGATACAATTAAATTACGTCAGGGGAATGGTATTGCCATCGAAAACGTGAAACAGCGACTTGAGGCATATTATGGTCAGCATGTCACTTTTCAAACCTACGCAGGCGAGGGAATGTATACGACTGTGGTGCAATATCAATATAAATAGAAATCTCAGTTGACCAATAAAAATAAATGACGTTAACGAGATAAGGAGGAGAAATGGACATCCTAATCTGTGATGATGAGCCTCTAGCAGTAGAGCGATTGTCACGTTTAGTCACTCAACTTGGACATCAAGTGGTTGCGAAAGCTTCACATGGTCAACAAGCGATTGACTTGGCTCAAAGCCTCGAGCCTGATGTCATCTTACTAGATATACAAATGCCTGAAATGGATGGGTTGACTTGCGCGAAATTGTTGCGTGAATTAGACCCCATGCCCGCTATTATTTTTTGCACTGCATATGATCATCATGCACTTGATGCATTTAAATCGAATGCAGAGGGATATTTACTAAAACCAGTTATGCAACAGGAATTGCAGCAGGTTTTAGATCATTTAACTAAATTAACCCAAGCTCAATTGAGCACGATAAAACAAAAAGAAAATATGGACGAAATTAAAATCAGCCGCCATCAAATCGCGGCAAAGACTTATCGTGGTGTAGAACTGGTCCCTGTGGAAAATATTTATTATTTTCTTGCAGATCAGAAATATGTCACTGTTCGGCATAAAAATGGCAATGTACTTATTGATGAAACGCTGAAGGATTTAGAGCATGAATTTGGTGATCGCTTTATACGCATCCATCGTAATGCCTTGGTGTCTGTGAGCTTTTTAGATGGTTTAGAGGTTGTAAGCTCAGGACAATATCAAGTGCGTTGTCGAGATTTAGAAGAACGTTTGGCGGTCAGCCGTCGGCATTTACCGAATTTACGCGAGCGAATACAAAAATTATAGGGCAAGGGTTAAAGCACATTGCGAATTAAGCTTGCATTTTCAACTGAGCAAGTTAAGTTTAGAATAATAGCCCTATAGACTGTATTTTAAAATTTATGAATATCCTTAAGATCGCAACTCGACAAAGCCCGCTTGCACTTTGGCAGGCGGAACATATTCGTGCACGCTTAGAAGCACTTCATGCAAATTTGAAAGTTGAGTTGGTGACTTTTGTGACCCAAGGTGACAAGATTCTAGATACCCCTTTAGCCAAAATTGGGGGGAAAGGATTATTTGTAAAAGAATTAGAAGCGGCGTTGTTGGATGGTCGTGCAGACTTAGCAGTTCATTCGATGAAAGATGTGCCGATGGCATTGCCTGAAGGTTTAAGCTTGGCCGTGATTTGTGAGCGTGAAGATCCATTAGATGCTTTCGTTTCAAATACCTATAACAGTTTTGATGATTTACCACAAGGTGCGAAGGTTGGGACATCGAGCTTGCGCCGCAAATGCCAAATTTTAAAACAACGTCCAGACCTCGAGATTATTGATCTGCGTGGCAATGTGGGTACGCGTTTATCTAAACTCGATGCGGGTAACTATGATGCGATTATTTTGGCCAGTGCAGGGTTGAAGCGTCTGGGTTTAGCAGAGCGTATTCGTCATACTCTTGAGCCTGTTGTGAGTTTACCTGCAGTTGGACAAGGTGCATTGGGCCTAGAATGTCGTAGCCAAGATCAAACTGTATTGGATTTAATTTTGCCCTTAATGCATACAGAGACCAATGCCTGTGTACGCGCAGAACGTGCATTTAATGCATATCTAGAAGGTGGCTGTCAAGTACCGATTGCAGGTTATGCAACCTTAGAAAATGGTCAGATTCATTTGGAAGGTCGAGTCGGTAGTGTTGACGGTCAAACCTTGTTGAAAGCACAGCAAGTAGGTCTTCCCGAACAGGCTGAACAGCTCGGTGTCAAATTGGCCCAAGACTTGTTAGCCCAAGGTGCCGGTGAAATTTTAAAGGCACTGTATTAATACATGCTTTTTATCAATACACGTCCGACAGATCGTGCAGCGCAGCTTAGCTTGACGCTGCGCTCTGCGGGTGTTGCTGTGGCTGAGCTTCCATTACTTGAGCTCAAGCCGCGGGCATGGTCAGAAGCATTGGCAGCGTGCTACGCCCAGTTGAGTGCTGCGGATGTATTGGTTGTGGTGAGCCCCTCTGCGGTCACCTTTGGTATGCAAGGTTTGCGTAAGGCAGGCATTTCACTTGAGCAGTTCGAACATATTCAATGGGTTGCAGTTGGTGACGCAACCGCAGCAAAGCTGGCTGATTATGGCATTCACAGTGTGGTACCGCAGGTGGAAACATCGGAGGGAATGCTCACCTTAAGCCATTTAGAACAATTAGAGACCGGGGCTTGTGTTGCATTTTGGCGCGGTGAAGGTGGTCGTCAATTTATGATGCAGCAGTTGCTAGAACGTGGCATTCAGGTTCTCAATTTTGTGCTATACGAACGGCATCTACCGGAAGAGACCACTCAAAAAGTAAAAACACTCATTTCTGAACATCAGTTGTCATCTCCGTATTGTATGTTGATCACCAGTGAGGCCAGTTGGCTCAATTGGCTTGACTTGATTCAGTCGCATTTATCAGTGCTGAGTCATGCACATTTTTTAGTTTTAGGTGTAAGGTTGTTCGAGCTACTTGAGCAAAGTCGTATAACACTGAACAAAGATTTTAAAATTATTCAACTCGAAGATTTAAACGCGACACACATATTGCAGCATGTGCAAGTCGTGCAGGGAAATACATGAAGAAGTTGTTTGTCGTTGTGGTCATTGTCGCCGTACTTTGGTTGGCTAAACTCAGTTTTGACTTGTTTCAGGTCAATGCTCAACAAACCGAACTGATGCAACAACAAACTTTATTGCAACAGCGCAATGCAGGTTTGAATGATCAGGTCGTGGCTTTGAAACGCCAGTTGAATGGCACAACGACCGAGATGTCGGCTGCAACGACATCGAATGCTTCGATTGCTGCTGAGGCGACCCATAGTATTGAGCCAATGATGGTTGTGGGCCAGCAACTTGATTTGGTTGAATTTGCCATGCAGCAACAACAATTTGCTGTCGCTTTAGAAAAATTAAACCAATTAGACCAACAATTAGATCAGTTGAGCTTGGCACCTGCACTGCGTATGAGTTTGCATCAGGTGATTCAAAAAGACCGTGAGACCTTAAAGCAATATGTGACAGAGCGTCAGTTGCAATCTGATAAAGTGAAAAATACCCTGCAATCCATCGATCAATTGTTAGAAAAAGAAATATTAAAGCCCTATAGTTCAAAAGAGCAGCAAAAAGGTCTTTCTTTTTGGCAAAAATGGATTCAAGTCGAATCAGTCGAACAACCGAGTCCCGTATTAATGCAGCGTAGCTTGGTATTAAAAGAAATGCAGTTACGTTTAATTTTGGCTCAGCAAGTTTTAAATCAAGGACAATATCCTCAATTTCAACAAGAAATCACTGAAATTATGCAAATTATGCAGCAATTGCCAGATGCTTCATTAAAACCGATACGCCAACGTCTAGAACAATTAAAGGACATTCCGGTTATTTCTGTACCGCTATTAAATACTCGGGCACTCATAGGATAATCGACTATGAAACATATTTTATTGGCCTATTTATTTATTAGCTTATTGGTTGTTGCCATTATTAGTTTGCTGAGTTTTGGACATGGTGCAGGCTATGTCTATTTATACTGGCGTGAATGGCAAGTTCAATCCAATATTTGGTTTTTAGCATTATTGCTGGCACTACTGAGTTTGTTCGTGCAAATGCTTTGGTATGCGGTTAAACGCTATTTAAGTCGAGAGCAGCGTAAATCTGAAACAGTCTTTAGTTTTAATAAACTGCATCCCTATGAACAATTGGCTGTCATTTGGCTTTTAAATGCTGCGCAAGATCAAAAAAACTTTATTCAGCAAGCTTTTACTGAGTCTGGATTATTAAAAGGGGTGATTGATGCGCGTTTATATTGGATTCAGCAACAATATGAAACAGCATTAAATGCATTAACTCAGACCAATCCAATGGCTTTTGAACTCGCAGAATTGCAACGGATTGAAATTTATTTATCCCAACAAGAGGGTGAAAAGGCTTTAACGCATCTCGAATTTTTGAATCAACATGAATTATCGCCATGGTTGCAAAAAGTCAGCACTGCCTATGAGCAGCGTTTAACCACGCTATGGGGCATGTTTGCGTTGCAGTTTCCTTGGTTGTATTTGCGTTCGACACGTTATGGACATTTAGATGAGCTGACAAAACAAGCTTGGTTGGAGCAATTATTATCTGCATTTGATCAAGCTGATGTCGATGACTTACAGCATTTAAAGCAGCGTTATTTGGATTTGCAAGATCAAATAACAGAGCGTAAATATGCGGTCAAAGTGTTGTGGTTAAAAGTCTTGTCTCGTATGCCAGAGATGAGTCAGGAACATGAGCAATTGGCTATTCATTTACTTGAACAGCAATTTAACAAAGAAGTGTTCTTTTTGTGGTTCCAGCAAAAAATGTTGAAGCAAAACCCTGACTATGTGGCTGTAGAACAGCAGATTCAACGTTGGGAAGAAAAGTATCCTGCACTACCTGTTTTTAGTTTTGCAAAATGGAATATTTACCAAGCGACAGAACGCCAAGCTGAGGCGGATGCATTATTAGAATTATATCCAAATGATGTATTAATGAGTTATTTACGTATCAAGTCAGCTTTAAATCAGCAGGAATATTTGACCAAACAATTAAATTTAATATTTGAAAATAATGCTAATTTTATGGAAATTCGAATATAAGGACATTATATGCAAGAAGATTTAGCTCAATATTCATTGGTTCATACTCAACACGTCGCTTGGGGGGATATGGATGCTTTTGGTCATGTAAATAACGTGAATTATTATCGTTATATGGAAAGTGCGCGGATTGGTTATTTAGATCAGTTGGATATATTTAATCAGTCTGTGATTACGGTTGTGGCTTCAAGCCAATGTAAATATTTAAGCCCCGTGGTTTATCCTGATATTTTAAAAGTGGCAACGCGCGTTGAAGAATTAAGAAATAGTGCATTTCGTATGAGTTATATATTATGGAGTGAACAGCAACAAAAAATCGTTGCAACAGGCGATGCGGTTATTGTGTGCGTGGATAAAATGACCCTGCAAAAAACCTCTATTCCAGAAAATATTAAAACCAAAATAAAAGCCTTAGAAAATTCAGTGGGAAATAATATTTAAATACAATTTAACTTTATATATTTTAAGGAGTCGTGTTAAAATATTGTAGTAAAATGAAAATTATTTATTGAATAAAAATTTTATTATAATATTATGAGCGAGTTTTCATAAGCATTATTAAAATGAAATTTCGGAGTTAAAGATTATGCCTGATATTAGTAATTTATCAGTTGAAGAGTTAAAGAAGCTTCAAGTAGAAGCTGAAGCACTGATTGCATCTAAAAAAGATCAAGCGATTGAAGATGCGTATAACCGTATTGTTGAAATTGCAGAAAATTTAGATTTAAGCGTTGAACAAATTCTTGAATTTGGTTTAAGCAAACGTAAAAAATCAACGCGTAAAGCGGTTGAGCCACGTTACCGTAGCAAAACCAATGCAGATGACACGTGGACTGGTCGTGGTAAACAACCACGTTGGTTAGTGGCTGAGTTAGAAAAAGGCGCGAAACTAGAAGACTTCTTAATTTAAGAACAATTCATGAAATCGTCATATCCTGAGTTCAGGATAATTAAACCAGGCAAATGCCTGGTTTTTTTATCTCTTTGAATTGGCTATGCAGAAAAAGTATGCATAATGTGTCTATAAAGAAAAATGTTTAAATGATGGAAAAAAATTGATGGATCGGTTGTGGTGGGATGATCAATAAAACTAATAATATTCGGTGGCTCATTTTTGCTGCGATCAGTTTTTTAATTTTCGTTATGCTGCAAGTGCCAGCAGCGTGGCTCATTACAAAGTTTTATAAAAATAACCAAATGCTACATAACGTCAGTGGCAATATTTGGCATGGGCAAGCAGATTGGACACGAGGAAATTTGAAAGGCTCGTTAAACTGGAACACACGCCCGTGGGACTTGATTTTATTACGCTTGGGTGCAAATGTTGAAATTCATAGTGGCAATACCAAACTGCAAGGTGTTATGGGGTATGGTTTTGGCAAAAGTATTAGTATTAAAAACTTAGAGGGTCAAATTGCCCCTGAAACTTTAAAAAGTTTTGCCGATTGGCAATGGCCAACGAATGCCATTCAATTAAAAGATGTGCAGTTTAAATATAAGCCACAACAGGGATTTAGTCAGTCATTAGGCGAGATGCAGTGGGCAGGTGGGGATTTATCCTTTAGCTTTGCACAGCGTCAAGAGTCAATGAATGTGCCTGCCATGTTAGCTCAATTAAAAGATGATAATGGCAAATTGTCGATTGATGTTCGAGATCAACGCGAACAAAAGATGATGAATTTATCACTTGAGCCAGACCTCATGTTGGATGTGCAATTAACCCAGCGCTTTTTGATGAATGTTGCTTCCTATGAAGGTAAGGCAGGATTAGATACGTATGTGATTAGTTCGCGTCAACCTCTATTGAGTGGGGTGAACTGATGGCTGACTATTTCGAAAAAATCCGCGAGATCAATTGGAAGCAAACAGATCGACTTGCACCTGTGGTCTTGGCTTTAATAATTTTGTACCTGTGCTGGAAGTTAGCCGCTTTATTTTGGTTATTGATTGCACCGCCACAAGCCATGCAGTTAGACCGAGTTGAATTGGGTTCACAGCAAACGCAAGTTCCTAATATTAGCTCTTTTGCCTTGTTTCAGGAAAACCGCAGTTCAGCAGCTGACGCGCAGTTAAATATGGTGTTACAAGGTGTGGTGGTTGGACAGCCAAGTCGCTACTCGTCGGCAGTGATTAAGGTCAATGAGAGTTCAGATCGCTACTTGGTTGGAGAAACCATTCAAGGTTCATCATATCAACTGGCTGAAGTTTATTGGGATAAGGTGATTTTAACGCAGGGTAATGGTGCACGGCGTGAATTAGCGTTCCAAGGTATTGAAAACGGATTAGATCAACCGATTGTCCCTACAGCCAATGCAACATCAGGCGGATCTTTGCAAAATAACAGCATGCAAAATGCAGCTAATCCTGCAAATTCAGGGCAAGGCACGACGCAGTCCGCGATTGGTCAGGCCGTACAACGCATGACAGAAAATCGTGAGCAATATCTGCAGGAAATGGGGGTGAATCCATCAGGTAATGGTGGGTTTGAGATTTCAAATCGAACACCTGCTGCCTTGAGAAATAAATTGGGTTTGCAACCGGGTGACCGCATTATGTCTTTAAATGGGCAGGCAGTCGGTGCAGGACAATCTGAGGCGCAATTATTAGAACAAGCCCGCCGTGAAGGGCAGGTGAAACTTGAAGTCAAACGTGGTGATCAAGTGATGACCATACAACAGGATTTTTAGTGATGTTTCATCACTTTATAGGGTTAGGAAACACAGGCGTATATGGCTTTATTTAATAATAACCGTTCAACTTTAGCTGCCTATGCCATGGTGCCCTTGGTTGCTATGGTCAGCACAGCAAGTTATGCACAAACATGGAAAATCAATTTACGTGATGCAGATCTTACGGCATTCATTAATGAAGTCGCAGATATCACGGGGAAAAATTTTGCAGTTGACCCACGGGTACGAGGAAATGTAACGGTTATTTCCAATAAGCCTTTAAATAAAAATGAAGTCTATGACCTGTTTCTCGGTGTATTGAATGTCAATGGCGTGGTGGCGATTCCATCGGGCAACACCATTAAACTGGTTCCAGACAGTAATGTAAAAAGCTCGGGCATTCCTTATGATGCGCGCCACCGTGCGTCTGGAGACCAAATTGTCACCCGAGTAATTTGGCTTGATAACACCAATGCCAACGACTTAATTCCAGCCCTACGTCCACTGATGCCGCAATTTGCACATTTGTCAGCAGTGGCGGGGACCAATGCGCTGATCGTCTCAGACCGTGCTAGTAATATTTACCAGCTCGAAACGATTATTCGTAATTTAGATGGAACGGGTCAAAATGATATCGAAGCCGTGACGCTGCAATCGAGTCAGGCCGAAGAAATGATTGGGCTGTTAGAGTCGATGAGTTCGACCGGCGCATCAAAAGACCCGAAAGGTTCACGAATTCGTATCATCGCGGACAATCGAACCAATCGTATTATCATTAAAGGTGATACAGCGACACGTAAGCGTATTCGTAAGATTATTGAGACCTTAGATGTGCCTGCTGCAGATCGATTGGGTGGATTGAAAGTTTTTCGTCTAAAGTATGCAAGTGCCAAAAACTTGTCAGAAATCTTACAAGGCTTGGTCACAGGGCAGGCCGTTTCGAGTACAAATTCATCGAATAGCTCAAATAGCAGCACGATGAACAGTTTAATGAATGATAGTAACAGTTCGAATTCACAGTCATTCAGTTCACAAAATAACACCAGTTCAGGTATTAACCTCAACAGTAATAACTCTTCCAATAATACGCAAAACGGTATCTCAAGCTTTAATGCCAATGGCGTGAGTATTATTGCTGATGCCACACAAAATGCACTGATTGTGAAAGCAGATCCGCAGCTCATGCGTGAAATTGAATCTGCGATTCAGCAGCTCGATATTCGTCGTCAGCAAGTGCTGATCGAAGCGGCGATTATTGAAGTTGAAGGCACGGATACCGATCAGCTCGGTGTGCAATGGGCGTTGGGAGATATCAGTAGTGGTATCGGCTTAATTAACTTTGATAACTTTGGTTCTAGTTTAAAAAATATTGCCGCAGGTTATTTAACTGGTGGTGCTGCGGGTGCGGGTAGCGCGGTGAGTGCGGGTACTTCTGTAGTTCTTGGTGATTATCGTGAAGGCAGTGATGGTTCGCGCAAACTCTATGGTGCGATGATTCAGGCCTTAAAAGAAAAGACCAAATCCAATTTATTATCTACACCGTCGATAGTGACGATGGACAACGAAGAAGCCTATATTGTGGTGGGTGAAAACGTTCCATTTGTGACAGGTTCGGTCACCACCAATGGTGGTACAGCCAATCCGTATACATCGATTGAGCGTAAAGATGTCGGTGTTACTTTGAAAGTTGTGCCGCATATTGGTGATGGCGGCTCGGTGCGTTTAGAGGTCGAGCAAGAAGTTTCTGATGTAAAAGACAATAAAGGTCAAGCGTCGGACTTAGTTACGACTAAACGTGCGATTAAAACCTCGATCTTGGCAGAGCATGGTCAAACGATTGTGTTGGGTGGTTTGATCTCGGACAATACATTGCATGGGCGTCAATCCGTTCCGGGGCTCGGGGCTATTCCTGTACTGGGCAAACTTTTTAGCTCGGAAGGAAAATCCAACAGTAAACGCAATTTGCTGATCTTTATTCATCCGACCATTGTTGGAAATTCTGCTGATGTGAAGAAAATGTCTCAGCAACGTTACAGTCAGCTCTATAGTCTGCAACTGGCACTGGATAATGACGGTAATTTTGCGAAATTACCTGAAAATGTGGACGATGTGTATCAGCAGCGCATACCTGTTTCAAAAGGTACAGCACCAGCCCCTGTGTATAAGACGGTACCTACAGCACCACAAACCACACAGCCAGCGGCAGTGGTCTCCACGCCAGTCGCCATTGAACCTGCAGTGAAGCGCCAAACCATAACCGTACCGAATGGCAAAGTGGCGGAAACTCCTTAGGTTAGACAGTAGGGTGGTTTAGCTTTGAAACCACTGCATGCTATGATGAAAAAAACGAGCAATAGAGAATTAACTTCATGACTTGGAAAATTCAAGCAATTTCTGGTGATTTAACAGGACAAGAAATTAGTATTGAGCGAGATATATTGGTGGGTCGTCATCAACAAGCAGATATTGTTTTACAAGAATCTGATGTATCGCGTAAACATGCTGCCTTTGTACTGAAAGATCAGGCACTCTGGTTGCAAGATCTCAATTCATCCAATGGGACGTTTATTAATGATGTCCGTTTGACTGGTGAATCACTTTTAAAAGAAGGTGATATTGTACAGTTTGCCAGTGTGAAGTTTAGTTTATTGGCTCCAGCTAAAGCTGTTCAGATCCCAGCGGATATTGAACAAAGCGTTGAAGCGTTGCAAACAGAAGAAATTACACCTGTTCAGCAGCCGTCTGAAGCTGTTGCGGTTTCTGAAACTGCGGCACAAGAACCTGTTGTTAAAACGTCTGAAACTGAGACACAAGAGCCTATCGTTAAAACTGCAGCACAACAAATGAATGATCAAGGGATGCCAGAGTTGAAAGAGCGTGATGGTTCAGTTCAATTGACTCGTGATGGTATGCCGACCAATGTGGGTGTGCCTAAACCTGCGCCAATCCCTGAGGGAATTGACATTACTGCTGCTCCGAAAAATGAAGCATGTGATGTAGAAATTCCAGCGACATGTGTAGAGCAAGAGCGTGAAGCGCAAAAAAATGCCTCTGTAGGCTTAATCTCAGTCATTGTTTTAATCATTCTTGCAATTATTGCATGGGTGTTGTTTAAATAAACCGAGACATTCCTCAAAAGGCATGCATGGGCATGCCTTTTTTATGGGGAAAATTTACAAAAAAATAGAGGGATATTATGTTTGAAGTTCGTTTAGCAGAACGCCAAATGATTTTATTTGATCTGGATGGAACGCTAGTCGATTCAGCATCTGACTTACATCGTGCGATGAATATGAGTCTAAATGCGTTGCAATTACCTTTGGTCACAGAAGAGCAGGTGCGAAACTGGATTGGGAAAGGGACTTCATTATTTTGTCATAGCGTACTTGAATACTTGACCGGAAAGGTGGATGCCGCACAGCACCATCTTTTACTGGAAACTTTTCTAAAGATTTACAATGCCGATCCTTGTGTCTTGACGCAGCCCTTTGACGGCATTCTAGAGTTCTTGGATTGGGCAAAAGCAGAAGAGAAAATTCTGATTT
Organism: Acinetobacter sp. YH12096; assembly: GCF_013419215.1. Classification (NCBI taxonomy): domain Bacteria; kingdom Pseudomonadati; phylum Pseudomonadota; class Gammaproteobacteria; order Moraxellales; family Moraxellaceae; genus Acinetobacter; species Acinetobacter sp. YH12096. The sequence continues at coordinate 182,762 of NZ_VPAM01000005.1, forward strand.
GTGTGACCAATAAACCAGAGCAACCGGCACGCAGTATTGTGCAGGCACTAGGTATGCATGAATACTTTGATGATGTGATTGGCGGAGATCGTTTTGAAGAGCGTAAACCACATCCCAAGCAGCTAGAGTATTGTGCGGAGCATTATGCCTTGCCGAAACAGCAAATTTTGATGGTGGGTGATTCTGTCAATGATGTAGAGGCAGCACGTCGTGCGGGTATTGATTGTATTGTGGTCAGCTATGGCTATAATCATGGTGAAAATATTCGAGATTGTCAGCCGCAGCACGTGGTTGATAACTTAAAAGAATTATTGGGTTGAAATAAGTAGGGTTAAGGAAGTGAAAATGAGCAAGTGTGTAGGTTTTCGATGGCGTCACTCAATCAGCATGAGAAGAAATTAACTGAAATTGACCACGCGAAATATAGAGAAACCCAAATGACTACACAAACTCAATTTGAACAACTGAAAACTGCTGGATATAACTTGATTCCGGTATATCGTCAGCGCTTGGCAGATACAGAAACTCCACTTTCTGTCTTTGCGCGATTAAAACAACATAAACAAGCCTATTTATTTGAATCTGTAGAGGGTGGCGAAAACTGGGCGCGTTACTCCATTATTGGCTTGGGCGAGTCCACCGTATTTTCGTGTAATGAAGGGCAGTTGACCGTTCAACATGCTGATGGCTCGGTTGAAAAACAACAATGTGCTGACCCATTTCAATACATTCGTGACTTCCAAGCACAATATAAAGTGCCTACACAGCAAGATTTGCCAGCGTTGCCGAGCTTTACCGGTGGATTGGTTGGATACTTTGGTTATGATGCTGTACGTTATATCGAACCAAAGCTCAATAACGTTCCAGAAGCTGACCCGGTCGGGATTCCGGATATTTGGATGATGCTATCAAAAACCGTCATCGTCTTTGATAACCTTAAGGATACCTTATTCTTAATTGTGCATGCCGATGTAAATGATGCCGAGGCCTATACTCAAGCGCAGCAACAATTGGATGAGCTGGAAGAACTTTTGGCAACACCGATTGCACTTAAAGCAAATAAGCATACTGCACCACAGTTTGAATCCATCACTGGGCACGACAACTTTATTGACTCTATTGCAAAAGTAAAAGAGTACATTAAAGCTGGTGATGTGATGCAAGTTGTCCCAGGTCATCGTATGGTATCCGATTTTGATGGTGAGCCTTTGCAGGTCTATCGTGCACTACGTCACCTCAATCCATCTCCATATTTGTTCTTGGTGCAAGGGCAAACACTTGAGAATGACATTCCCTTTCATATCGTCGGTTCATCACCTGAAATTTTGTCCCGCCTAGAAAATGGTGTAGCAACAGTTCGTCCTTTGGCGGGAACGCGACCACGGGGTAAAACCAAAGAAGAAGATTTAGCGCTCGAAAAAGATTTGCTATCTGATGAAAAAGAAATTGCAGAGCATTTGATGTTGATCGATTTGGGTCGAAATGATGTCGGACGCGTTTCTAAAATCGGTAAAGTTCACGTGACTGATCAAATGGTGATCGAACGTTATTCGCATGTCATGCACATTGTGTCAAATGTGCAAGGTGAAGTACGTGATGATGTCGATGCTTTGGATGTTTTTAAAGCAACATTCCCTGCGGGCACACTTTCAGGCGCACCAAAAATCCGCGCTATGGAAATTATTGACGAAGTTGAACCAGTAAAACGTGGAATTTTTGGTGGTGCTGTTGGTTATTTAGGCTGGCATGGTGAAATGGACATGTCGATTGCGATTCGTACCTGTGTAATTCGTGAAAATAAGGTCTATGTTCAAGCTGGAGCAGGGGTGGTGTATGACTCTAATCCTGAATCAGAGTGGAATGAAACCCAAATAAAAGCTCGCGCAGTGATCAAAGCGGTTGAATTATCATCAAATGGATTGATTTTATGAGTTTTTCACGTTTTTTTTAGAAAAAACACTTGCAAGGATTTCAAGATTTGCTAAACTGCACACCGTTCCGATACGAAACGTACGAAACACTAAGAAACGCCGGCATAGCTCAGTTGGTAGAGCAACTGACTTGTAATCAGTAGGTCCACAGTTCGAATCCGTGTGCCGGCACCATCTTAGAAAGTTTGAGAGTGAGTAGAAAGAACGACACTGAAGTAAGTGTAAAATGGTGAGGTTCCCGAGCGGTCAAAGGGGGCGGACTGTAACTCCGCTACGAAAGTTTCGAAGGTTCGAATCCTTCCCTCACCACCAATTTTAAGACTTCAATAAGTGGTTTGTACCAACATCGTGCGGGAGTAGCTCAGTTGGTAGAGCGGTAGCCTTCCAAGCTACATGTCGCGAGTTCGACCCTCGTCTCCCGCTCCATATCTATTGAAGTGCTTATATTTGCTCTTATAGCTCAGTGGTAGAGCACTCCCTTGGTAAGGGAGAGGTCTCGAGTTCAAATCTCGATAAGAGCTCCAGATTTTACAGTTTAGCAACTTTAAATGTTGCACAAGATTCCAGAAGCAGGCTTTTTAGTCTGCTTTTCAAGTATTGGGTGTTTATTTTTTTAGGCGATATGTCGGAGCTGGGTTTTACTCAGAATTGTGTTCGACGTAAACGAGGAAGAAAAGCATGGCTAAGGCTAAGTTTGAACGTAATAAGCCACACGTTAACGTGGGCACAATCGGTCACGTTGACCATGGTAAAACGACTTTAACAGCTGCAATTGCAACTGTATGTGCAAAAAAATTCGGCGGTGAAGCGAAAGATTACGCTGCAATCGACTCTGCACCAGAAGAAAAAGCACGTGGTATTACAATTAATACTTCACACGTAGAATACGATTCTCCAATCCGTCACTACGCTCACGTAGACTGCCCAGGTCACGCCGATTATGTTAAAAACATGATTACTGGTGCTGCGCAAATGGATGGTGCGATCCTTGTATGTGCTGCGACTGATGGTCCAATGCCACAAACTCGTGAACACATCCTTCTTTCTCGTCAGGTAGGTGTACCTTACATCGTTGTATTCTTAAACAAATGCGACCTTGTTGACGACGAAGAACTTCTTGAATTAGTAGAAATGGAAGTTCGTGAACTTCTTTCTACTTATGACTTCCCAGGCGACGACACCCCAGTAATCCGTGGTTCTGCTCTTGCAGCGCTTAATGGTGAAGCTGGTCAATACGGCGAAGACGCTGTAGTTGCTCTTGTTGAAGCTCTTGACTCTTACATCCCAGAGCCAGAACGTGCTATCGACCTTGCATTCCTTATGCCAATCGAAGACGTATTCTCAATTTCAGGTCGTGGTACAGTAGTAACTGGCCGTGTTGAAACTGGTATCGTGAAAGTAGGCGAAGAAGTTGAAATCGTTGGTATTAAAGATACAG